>DLVK01000030.1:0-3321 GCA_003444235.1 Rhodospirillaceae bacterium | reverse complement strand
CCGTTCCTCCCATCGGCAGTATTGCGCCGCCCGCCTTCAATGAATTTGGATCGGTCGACGGATTGCCCTCATGGTCGATCAGCCAACCCTCGGGTACGTGCTCGCCCCGGCTGATCGCGACTTCGAGTTTGCCGCCGGCGCCGGCGCTGGTGGCGAAGTCGAAAAAGAAGGGGCCGTCGAGATTGGACGGCATCGCAATGCACATTGGGTTGGTGCCGACCCTCGGCTCGCGTCCACCGAAGGGGGCGACCTTTTTATTGGACCGGCCTGAGTCCGCGGTCATGATGCAAATCATGCCTTCCTTGGCAGCGGTAAGCGGATAATCGGTCAAGCGGCCCACATGGCTTTGTTGGTAGATCGTGGTCGCGGCAACGCTGAATTTTTTGGCTTTTTCGATGGTGAGGTCCATTGCGAATTCGGTCGACATATAGCCGAAGCCCCAATTACCGTTGATGACCGTTGCGGCGCCTTCGTCGCGCTCGATCTCGATTTTCGCGCCGGGGATAATATGGCCGTCCTTCATGCGCTGGATGTAGGAAGAAACACGGATTATCCCGTGGGAATCATGGCCTGCGAGGTTGGAATCGACGAGATGGCGCGTGACCACCTTGGCTTCTTCTTCGCTCGCGCCGGCTCCCTGGAACAGCGCCTCGCCGATTTGCAGTAGTCTGTCTTCGCTTTCGGTCGGCATATCAATCTCCCTGGTTTGTTGTGAGCTAAGTTTACCGGCGCACGGAGATCACACCAAGAGAGCACGACCGTTGCAGTGGAACTCCCAAGGGAGTTGCGTCTTTGCGGGCCAGGAAGTACTCGAATAGTTGAAGATTTCGCATCGCCCTAACTCAAGGGGAGGACCTCATGGCGCGACTTTCCTATCTCGACGGGTCGGATGACCCGGCGGTATCCGAACTGATCGAGGCGATCAAGGCGAAGCGGGGCGGTACCTTGCCCTATTTGTTTGGGCTGCTGCTGCACAGCCCGGAAATTGCCGAGGCCTGGTTTGATTTCATGTCCGCAACGCGCGGGGCTTCTATTCTCAATGGCCAGGTGCGTGAGATCGTCATACTCCATGTTGCGGGCTTGATGGGAGCGGAGTATCCGATCAACGATCATATTCCGATCGCGCTGGGCGAAGGCCTGTCACAGGCGAAGATCGACGCTGTGCCAACTTGGCGCGGTAGCGATCTGTTCGACGCGCCCGAACGCGCTGTGTTGGCCTATGTTGAGGCGATGACCAATGATGTGCAGGTTGGGGATGAAATTATGAGCGACTTGAAGGCGCATTTCAGCGAACGAGAGATTGTCGAACTCACTGTGCTGAGCGGTGCCTACAATATGGTCGGGCGCTTCCTCGAAGCGCTGGAGGTGGATTTGGAGCCGACCTAACGGCTAAGCTGTGAAAGACGAAGATCGAGAGGGGAAGGATCGGAGATGGCGGACGAACCGGTAAAAGTGATCAAGGCCGGCTGGCTGATCGACGGCTTCCAGGACAAGCCGATAAGAAACGGCGTTCTGGTGATCAAGGGCAAGTCGGTTGAGACGGTAGCCGAAGATGGCGCTTATGAGATTCCCGAGAATGCCGAGGTAATTGACGCGAGCAATTGCTCCGTCATGCCAGGACTCTTCGATTGCCATGTGCATCTGTCCACCATCAACGCCTGCTCGTTCGCCAACTATCGCGTCGGCATCTTCGAGGTGACGCCCCAGTTGCAATCCTTCTATACGCTTTATCATGCCCATCGCTGCTTCGAGATGGGCTTCACCACGATCCGGGATATGGGACGTGAATCCCCCTACGGGCATTTGACGGCCGAAATTTGCGCTGTCCGCGATGCGATCGATTTGGGCCTGGTGCCCGGCCCACGCGTCATAGCTTGCGGGCGGGTGGTGACCACCGGCTCCCATCACGACATGAATATCCCACGTGCCATGCCGCGAGTACCGGGAGCGACCGTTACGGGTCCGTGGGCGGTGCGCGAACGGGTGCGCGAATATATTCGTCTCGGCGCCGATGTTATCAAGGCTTGCGTTTCCGGGGGCAGTCACGCCCACGACGATCCGGATTCCCGCAATATCACTCAAGAAGAACTGAACGCGATGGCGGATGAGGCGCATGCCTTCAAACGGCCGATCGCTGCCCATTGTTGGACGCCCGAGGCGCATCGCATGTGCTTGGAAGCGGATATCGATACCATCGAGCATATGGTGTTTGTCGATGACGAGACCACCGAGGCGATCGTCGCTGCCGGGAAACCGGTAACGCCGACTTTGTTGGCGCGCACCGATCACAACATCGAAATTCGCCGGGAGATCGGTACGGCGCCGAGCATCCTTAAAAAGCTGAAGCAGGTTCAGCCCTATTGCTTCGAGGCGTTTCAAAAGATGCACAAGGCGGGCGTCCATATTTTCATGGGCACCGATACCACCATGGGCCCGCGCATGGGCGAGCATGCGATGGAATTGGATCTATATGTTCAGCACGGCATGACGCCGATGGATGCGATCAAAACCGCTACCATTAATGCCGCCCAGGCAGTCGGCTTTGGTGACAAGCTCGGGACATTCGAACCGGGTAAGCTCGCGGATTTTGTTGCGGTCGAAGGCGATGCGATAGCCGATATCACCAAGCTGCAGGACAAGAAGAATATTCGGATGGTGGCAAAGGAGGGCGGTATCTACGTGGACACACTGTCGCCCGAACATAAATATGTCATTCACCCCGACCCGGGCCAAATACAGATCATCGACAACACAGAGGAGCCGGCATGCCTGTACATTGCGAAAAGCGCGACCATGTAATGACACTGACATTGAGCCGTCCCGATGCGCGAAATGCCTGGGGCGATGATTACAATGCCGAGATACCGGTGTTTTTGCAGGAGGCGACGGATGATGATGATATCCGGTGCGTTATCCTGACCGGTGATGAAGCCGGCGAGGCATTTTCCGCCGGCGCCAATCTCAAAAAAGAGAAAACACACAATACCGCGTCCGCCGAGGCTTTCATCAAGCGCATAGCGGGCTTCCGTAAATTTGCCACCAACGCGATTTCAGATTTTCCAAAGCCGATCCTCTGTGCGGTCAATGGCTATGCCATAGGCGTCGGCGCCATCGTTACCTTTTGCTGTGATTTGATCATCGCGTCGGACCGTGCCGAATGGCGGCTGCCGCAAGTGGCGCTTGGGATCATACCAAATCACGGCGGGGCGACCCGGATGGCGCGGTTTGCCGGGCGCGGAAATGCGATGAAGCTTTCTATGGGTTTTCCGCTCAAGGCCGAGGAGGCGCACCAAATTGGTTTGGCACAGTGGCTCGAGCCGC
>DLVK01000215.1:0-7665 GCA_003444235.1 Rhodospirillaceae bacterium | reverse complement strand
ACCGCCACCTCCCAAGGGGCCGCGTCCTCGGCGAGTTGCGCAACGCAACGTTCGAATTCTTCCGGATCGTCCTCTTTTCGGATACCGAACACCACATTGACTCCGGTTTCCGGGTCCATAAAGCCCACATCCGCTGTCGGCCACATGGCGAATACGTCGGAGTTTTTGTTACCACCCATATTGATATAGGCCTGCCCATAACTCTTGCGCAGAACAACCGTAAGCTTGGGCACTGTGGTGAGCGAAATCGCGTTCATCCAGTTGATGATCTTGCCGGGCGCGGCCTTGCGCTCGCCTTCTACGCCAATCAGGAAGCCGGGTACGTCGACCAGCATCACGATCGGAATATTGAAGCTGTCGCACAAGACAAGGAACCCGGTCGCCTTGGCGCACCCGTCCGGGTCCGCCGCTCCGCCCTTATGAAGTGGGTTCGATCCCAAGAAGCCCACCACTTGCCCGTTCAACCGGCCAAGCGCAGTTATTACCGACTTGCCCCAGGAGGGTTTCGTTTCGAAGACCGAGCCCTTGTCCGCCAGCACTTCGATCACATGCTTCATGTTGTAGACCTTTTTGCGATCGCCGGGGACAATATCCATGATCCCCTCGACCGGGTCGTCCGAGCCTTTCGGTACTTTCGTGATCGGCGGCGTTTCGTTGGAATGACTGGGCATGTAGGAGAGGAATTGCTTGAGCGCGTCGAGACACTCTTCATCGGTATCGAACGCTTCATCTACTAGACCACTGGTGCGCGTATGCATGCGCCAACCGCCGAGATCTTCATCGGTCACCGGCTGGTTGATCGCAAGCGACGTCACCCGGCTAGAAGCCACCGCCATCGTCGCCCCTTTACGCATCACCACATAGTCGGCCATGCAGGCATACCAGGTGGACGAGCCATAACAGCTGCCAAGTTGAGCGACGCCCCAAGGACTCTGACGCAAGCGGCGATATTCCGCCTGGTCCTGAGCAATGATCAGGCGGCCGGGAGCGCCCATGCGGTCAGGCATTCGCGAACCCGACGAAGAGCCAACGAACAACAGCGGGAAGCCCCGTTTGCTGCCCTGATCCTTCACATATTTCATCTTCTTGAGATTATTCAGCGCGCTGGATGCGCCCATGGTCGCAAAATCGTTCGATACGATACCGACCATACGCCCGTCGATCTTGCCGAAACCCCCAACCTTACCGTCCGCCGGCGTGCGATGACGATGCTCTTCGCGGGCACCCAATGCCAGCTGACCGACCTCGACGAAAGTGTCTTTATCCAGGATATAGTCGAGCCGCTCGCGCGCATTCAGCAGCCCTTCATTCTTCATGCGTTCGAGCATTTCCGGCTTGCCCATGGCAAGCGCGAACTCGCGCCGTTTCTTAAGCTCTTTCAGCGGTTCGTCGTAACCGGACATCGCATCACTCCCTGTATACCGGGCTTCAGCGACAGGCTGGCCCGCTTTTCGAATTTATTGGCTTTGTTTAAACGGAACCCGGCACCTTTGCCAAGTCAGCGTACTGTCGCAGACGCCGTTCCCGTCACCACAGCTTCATCGTCCTGATTGTCGGACCAAATCTCGAGGCCATAGGTCACCGACCCGTCGTCGCCCTCTTCTTTGGATGCGACTTTGACTTTGGTCGTGATGACATCGTCTTCCAGCACCAGTTTGATCAGCTTGAACTGCATGGTGCCGTCTAGCATCCAGTCCTCGCCGAATAGATCGAGCATGAACGAGACCATATAGCCCTGATACTGGGTACCCGATGCACATGGCCGCGGCACTCCGGTCGCTTTCGCAAACTCGAGATCCGTATGCACGTTGATCGATGGCCAATCGGGCACATTGGACAACGGCCCGCCGGAAAACATTTGCATCCGTTCGAGCGAAACCTTTCTTGCCGCGCCGTCGAACACATCGCCGACCGCGGCATCTTTGCCGATTCTGCTCACGACGCCTCCTTCGACGCGTCGCGCGCCTTCTTCTCTTCGGCCCATTTCCGGCTGAACAAGGTGGAGAGCGTGATCCGCTCCATCAATTCTTCGCCCTTCGAATTCGTCAGGATCATGCGATGTTCGAAATAATTGCGGCCACGCTTCTCGAAATTCTTGGTCCGCTGATAGGTCACCCGGAAACTATCGCCCACAAAGGCGTGCCCCTTGAACCGTGTTTCGTCGCCCGCCTGCAATGAAGTGTGATCTTCGGGCAGACGATAATCCGCCGGCTTGGAATAGTTGGTCATGTTCAACAGCAGGCCGGGATGGACCAACGGCGGATTGCCGTCGACACCCGTGACATAGCGCGGATGGTAATCCTCTTCGCCAAAGCAGTATTGCTGGTTGAATTCCGGTGTGACGGTGAATTCCACCGGTTCGTAAAAATCCCCTTCCTCGAAATCGAGGACCGTTCGTTCTTTAGCCATGTTTTGATCCTTACGGCAGCGCGTATTTCTCGACCACTTCCATGTTGATTTCGATGCCAAGCCCGGTCACGTCTTCCATGACGAGGTGGCTGTCCTTGAATTCCTTGATCGGCAAGGTGCAAAGCGCGTCGCGAAGCGGATTCTCCTGGGTCTTGTTCCAGTTGCTTTGCATATATTCGTAAATCAGGAAGTTGGTTGCATATCGCGCGAGATGCATCGAAATCGTCATGATGATGTTCGACGACGACCCGGTATGCGGTGCGTATTGCACCCGAAAAGCGTTGGCCATATCGGCGATTTTGCGGGTCTCGGTGATACCCGCGGTCCGGGCCGCATCGGGCTGGATAATATCGAGCGCATCCCTCCGTAAGAAACGGGCAAAGCTGTTCTTGTTGAAATCTGCCTCGCCGGCAGCGATGCGGATGTCGAGATGATCGCGGAGATAGGCGTAGCCGTCCACATCGTCCGGATAGAGCGGCTCTTCGTACCAATAGAGGCCCTGATCCTGTAAGGCGCGGCCCACCTCGAGCGCTGTCTTGAGATCGTGCCCGTAGTTACAGTTCACGTCGGCCATCAGCATGATGTCGTCGCCCGCATGTTTGCGGATCGCTTCGACCGTCTTCATTTCCGAGCGCCAATCCATCGGATCCTTGCCGATCTTGATCTTCATGGAATCGAAACCGTTTTCCTTGTGCTGGTCGATTTCGTCACGAAGGATGTCCATGCTGCGAAGCCGGAGCGACGACGCATAACACCAGAGTTTGGGATTGGTATCGCCGCCTAACAGGCGCCAGACTGGCTCACCCGCATGCTTGCCCCAGATATCCCAAAGCGCGCAGTCGATCCCGGCCATGGCTTCCTGATAGAAGCCCATCACGTGCCCACGGTTCAGCATGGTGCACCACATGATGTCCCAAATCAGTTCCACATCGCGCGGATCGCGGCCGATGAGGAGAGGTTTCAAGGTCAGGCAAATATCGCGCAGCGCGGTGCCCGACAACCGGGTCATGCACTCGCCGACACCGGTGATCCCTTCGTCCGTATCCACGAAAACCAAGGTCGACCGGTAGGCGGCGAACACAACGCCCTCCACTTCTTCGGCACGTGGAAAGCCGATCGGCGCACTGATCTTCTCGGTCATCGGCACCTCGAGCGCATAGGCCCGCACATCGGTGATTTTCATTGTTTCCTCCCCATCGGAAAATTTGCCGCATGATAGTCGAGCATCTCCCAATTGCAAATCACCCGCCCTTGGACTAAGGGATAGCGTAACCAAGGGGGACATGATGACCGAAGTCGATATCGATCATTTGAAGACATGGGTCGGCAAGAGCGACACCGAAGAAGAACGCTCTTGCGTACAGCCCATCCATCAATATTACGGCCTGCTGGACCGGGACGACCGCCCGGCCGAAGGCGATCCGATGGGGCCTATGTGTCACTATTTCTTTTTCAAGTCGAAAGTGAACCAGTCCGGCATCGGGCCCGACGGCCATCCGGCGCGCGGCGACTTCATGCCACCGGTTCCACTGCCCCGCCGCATGTTCGCGGGCGCCGAGATCGTCTACGAAAAGCCATTGGTCATCGGCGAGACCCACACGAAGACCGCAACCATCGAAGACGTCACCATGAAGGAAGGCAGCACCGGCACGCTGATCTTTTGCAAGGTACGCCAGGATTTCTTCGGCGAAGATGGCGACTTAGCCGTGAGCGAAACGCAAAATATCGTCTATCGCGACGACCCGCCCAAAGATGCCAACGATGGCAAAGGCGGCAGCGGCCAAGGCAAATCGGCCCCGGACGATCACGCCTATATCCGCGAGATCACCCCTGATCCGGTGATGCTCTATCGCTATTCGTCGAGCACCTGGAACACGCACCGGATTCACTACGACCGCAAATACGTAACAGAGGTCGAAGGCTATCCCGGTTTGGTCGTGCACGGCCCACTGGCCGCAAGCCTGCTAGCCGAGTTGGCGCTGGAAGAAAATCCGGGCAAAACGCTAAAAAGCTTCCGTTTTCAGGCTCGCGCCCCGTTGTTCGATACCGCACCGTTCAAGATCGCCGGCAAGCCGACAGATCAAGGCGCAGAACTCTGGTCGATCACGCCCGAAGGAACGGTGAGTACGCTGGCAAACGCGACGTTTGAGTAGAGTATCGGGCCACGGATTTATTCATTTCTTTCAACAGCTTTCGGCGACAAATGGCACTCGATTCAGTTTGCTGGCCAGATATCCGTCAACATGCTTAAAGTGCCGGAAGCACAATTAACGTGAGGCACCAACCATGTCCGCCACCGCCATCGATATGAAAGCGATCGAGGTTCCCCTACCGCCGGAGGCGAAAAAGGAACTTGTCATTCACACCGAGGGCGAGGATGAGCGGCTATGGGTGCCGCGCGGCGAAGGGATATGGTTCCGCCCACTGATGTACAACGTCACGCAAGGGTCCTGGGTCAATCTTACCCGCGCGACCAAAGAGGGCGTGATCGGGCGGCACCGCCATCCGGCGCCGGTTACCGGCTATACGCTCGACGGCAGCTGGGGCTATCTGGAACACGAATGGGAAGCGCGGAAAGGCACGTTCATCTATGAGCCTGCCGGCGAGACCCACACGCTGATCGTGACCCCGACCGAGGGCCATATGCTAACCCTATTCCACAATTTCGGCCCGCTCATCATGGTCGTTGAGGACGGCAATCAGACCGGCTACGAAGATGTGTTCACGCGCATCGAAAAGGTCAGAGCGCACTACGACAGCGTCGGCCTCGGCGCCGATGTGCTCGACCGAATTATTATGTAGCGGTTTCCGCGAACACCTGCCGCAACACGTGTCCGACCACGATCAATTCGGGGATATTCGTAGAAAAACTGGCGATCACTTGATCTATTAGTATTCCCGCATCGCTGTCAGGTGCGGGAGCCGGCGACAATGGACCCGCTGATGCGATCTCCTCACCTATAGTCATCGCCGACGCTGTCAGCGCAGCCGCAGCACGCGGAATACGGCCGTCCGCCAACATCGGTTCCAACAGCTGCACTGAGATTTCCAGAACGCCAGGCCAGTTCGCTAAGTGGCGGTACATACTCGGCACCGAAAAGGTCGTGTCAGGTTCGCGGTGACGCATCAGTGTTTGTACATTTGCACTGACACCGGGCTCCATCGCATCGAGCGGCACCATGGACGGCAACGCGACTGCAGCCGCTTCAGTTGTGATTGGCTCCGGCGGGTTCGACAGCGGGTTCACCGGCGCACGCGATTTCAGCGCGTTCAACACGCCGAGCGTTGTAACATTTCGGGGGTTGGCTCGATTGTAGCTGTCGATGGTCGCGCGCACCACCTTCCATTGTTCGGCCGCGATATCCGCCTGCTTCAGCACATTTTCTGCCACGCAGGGCACGCCTTCGACAAAAAGCCCGTCGACAAGGCGCTCTCCGGCACTACCGATCGCTCCCGACTGGACCAGCGGTTTCGCGTTCTCCCAACACCAAGCAAGTGCCCGTTCGTCGATGGCCAAACGACGAAAAATCATATTGACCAACGGGGTTTGAAACGTCGCTTTGATGTCGTCGTAGATTGCCGCGACCCCACCAGTCGCGTCTTCTTCGTAAACTTCCTCCGGCAGCGCCGTCGGAACAAATTTCGCCATTTTCGTAATCCCGAATTAGCAACATGGCGTCCAGCACGATTGTCAAACACCCGCGCTCGGGATACATCAAGGACAGTTGAACGACAAGAAATCACCGAGGGAGGAAAGCGTGGCCTATCGCCTCGACGAAAACGATGTGATGTGGATTCCGAAGGACGTCCTTCGCCAACAGATCGCCAATATTCTTGCCGCCTGGGGCATGAAACCGGAACATGTGGAAACTACCGCTTCGGTAATGGTCGACGCAGATAGCTGCGGCATCGACACCCACGGCATTTCCATGATCCCCCCCTATGACGACCGCCGGCGTCGCAATGTGATTACGCTGGATGCGGAGGTCAAAGTGGTGAAGGAAACGCCGACCACGGCGCTGATCGATGCAGGCGGCGGGCTTGGCTACGTACCTTCCGTATTGGCCACGGACATCTGCATAAAAAAGGCAAAAGAATGCGGCATGGCGGCGGTAACGGTTAAGGAATCCGCCCATTTCGGCGCTACCGGGTTCTATACGCGGATGATGGCGAAAGCAGGCCTGATCGGGATCGCCACCACCAACGGCTCGGGCCCGCGTACCGCGCCCACTTTCGGCAAGCAGGGCATGCTATCCACCAACCCCATTGCTTTTGCCGTGCCGACCAAGAAGAACGAGAATTTCAGCCTGGATATGGCGACCACCACCGTCGCCGCCGGGAAAATCCGCAACAAATGGAACGAAGGTCAACGGCTCCCGTTCGGCTGGGCCTGCGATGCGGACGGTAATCCTTCAGACGACCCGGAGGTCTATGTCAGCCGCGGCGGCACGCAAACGCCTCTCGGCGGCACGCCCGAGGGCGGCAGTCATAAAGGCTACGGGCTCGCAGCAATGGTCGAGATTCTCTCCGCATCGTTCTGCGGTGCCAGTCTCGATACCTCGCCCAATCACGGAAACAATAAACCGGGCTCGATGGAGATCGGCCATTTCTTCATGGCGATCGACCCCACCCAGTTCCTCGAAGAAGGCGAATTCGAAGATGCGGTGGACGAATTGATCGATTATCTGCACGCAACGAAGCCCGCAGATCCGGACCATCCTGTGATGGTCGCAGGCGAGCCTGAGAACAAAGTACGCGCCGACCGCGAAACCTCCGGCATTCCGTTGCCGCCGGGTCTGCGCGGCCAAATCAAAGACATCGCTCGGCAATGCAACGCCGAATATGTGTTCGAGTAGGAGGCAGAGACAATGACCGAAGACATTCGCCACTACCCGGCAGAGACAATCGAAAAACAGACCGCCGCTTTTTTAAGCGCGTTCGGTATGCCGGACGATTATGTCACCACTACGGCCTCCATCATGACCGATGCGGACAAGCGCGGGATCGACACCCACGGGATCGCCTGTATCCCCAACTATCATACCCGCGCCGAGAACAATTGGATCACGCTCGACGGGGAGATTACCGTGCTCCGCGATAACCCCACCACCGCGCTGTTGGATGCGGGCGGCGGGCTCGGTTATCCGGTGGCCCACCAAGCCATGAGCCTTGCCATCGAAAAGGCAAAGAAGATGGGACTGGCTTCGGTAGCGGTTCGCAATTCGGCCCATTTCGGCGCTGCTGGCTATTACTCCC
>DLVK01000013.1:9046-10493 GCA_003444235.1 Rhodospirillaceae bacterium | reverse complement strand
TTTGAGTGCGGTTTCGAAATTTTCTTCCATAACGCCCCAAGCTCCTCCGTGGCCGGAACAACGCTCGATAATTGCGACATCGGCCTCCGGCAATAACCGAGGCATTTCGGAAGCCTTAGCGCCCATATTCTGTGCTCGCGCATGGCAGGCAAGGTGGAGGGAAATGCCGGCATCGATCGATGCCAAGCCGTCGACGAGGCCATTAACTTCCGCGATATCAACGATATATTCGGAAAGATCGTATGTGGCTTGGGATAGCTTTTTGACAGCGTCATCGTCGGGAAGGATCAATGGCCATTCGAATTTGAGCATCAGTGCGCAGGATGGCACCAGCGCTATCACGTCATAACCTTCCTCGATCCACGAAACCAAATCTGCCGAGATACGTTTTGCATTCTCCGCGACACGGGCGATATCGCCCTTCTCCATTTGTGGCATGCCGCAGCACCCCGGATAGGCGACTTCCACCTCAACGCCGTTGTGTGCCAATACGGCGCGCGCCGCATCGCCGATTTCCGGCGTGTTGTAATTGCCGAAGCAAGTGGCGTAGAGCACGGCTTTGCGGCTGGCCGCCGGGGCCGTCGCATTCGCGGGCAACGGGTTCTGTTTGGTGCGCGCGGTGAGTGTTTTGCCGGTGAATTTAGGCAAGGCGGCATTTTTGTCGATACCGGCGATTGCTTCTGTAATCGGCCGGGTCAGCGCGTTGCCTTCTTTGGATGCCCAATTGGCGATCGGTGCGATCACCCCTGCGGCTTTGCCGTTGCGGTCGGTTTCGGTGAGCTGCCCTTGCCAAAATCCGCTGCCGCTTTTCTTATTTTCCACAGCACGGGCGCGCAGCATCAAATGCGGGAAGTCGAGATCGAACTCATGCGGCGGCACGTAGGGACATTTGGTCATGAAACACATGTCGCAAAGCGTACAGGCGTCGATGACCGGCTTGAAATCCTCGCTATCGACCGAATCCAATTCGCCGGATTCGGAATCGTCGATAAGATCGAACAGGCGCGGAAAACTGTCGCAAAGATTGAAACAGCGCCGGCAGCCGTGACATATGTCGAAGACTCGGCGTAATTCTGCGTCCAAATTCTCTTCGTCGAAGAATTCCGGCTTGGTCCAGTCAATAGGGTGACGTATAGGCGCCTCTAGGCTGCCCTCTCGCATGGCGATTAGCCCTTTTCAATTGGTCAACGAAGCTAAAGGTGCCAGCGCGAGACCATTGCACTGGCGTCCTTTGACAGTTTCCGTCGCTAGACGTCGTCCAGCGCTTTTTGGAACCGGCCCGCATGACTTTTTTCGGCTTTTGCCAAAGTCTCGAACCAGTCGGCGATTTCGTCGAATCCTTCGTCGCGCGCCGTCCGTGCCATGCCCGGATACATATCTGTATATTCGTGAGTCTCGCCGGCGATGGCAGCTTTTAGGTTGCTCGTGGTGTCGCCTATCGGCTCCC
>DLVK01000013.1:0-8734 GCA_003444235.1 Rhodospirillaceae bacterium | reverse complement strand
TCGGCTCGCCCGTCGCGGGATCACCGGTTTCTTCGAGAAACTCCAAATGACCGTGCGCATGACCGGTCTCGCCTTCCGCCGTCGACCGGAACACCGCCGCCACATCGTTGTGGCCTTCGATGTCCGCCTTTTGGGCGAAATAAAGATAGCGCCGGTTGGCCTGGCTTTCGCCAGCGAATGCGGCTTTAAGATTTCCCTCAGTCTTAGAACCTTTCAAGGACATGTGTCCCTCTCCCTCTAGATTGATCAGTTCACTCACTTAGATGCATTTGCCGATTCTGAATTGCATCGCAATTCAGCCTCATTGAATCGGCAAATGCTGATCCCCAAGAAAACCGGAGACCGAATTTTGTTATGCGGCAAACATCCGCACACAAATTTATATTAGAATGATTCTAACAAATGGCAAGGAATTCGGTGGGTTTTTACGATACTCAGCGGACTCGAATGATCACATCGACACGTTCGATCGTCGTTCCATCCGGTGCTGCCGGCAAATCGCCTAAGGTTAATGCACCGTCGGGGACATCTTCCAGTTCGCCCTTTTCGACATGATAAAAATGATGATGCTCCACCGTATTGGTGTCGAAATAGGAGCGGCCCGAATCGACAATCACTTCCCGCAGAAGACCTGCCTCGGTGAACTGGTGCAAGCTATTGTAGACAGTCGCCAGCGAGACTTTCATACCTGCGGCAAGCACCTCATCATGGAGTATTTCGGCTGTAATGTGGCGGTCGCCATTATCGAACAACAATTTTGCCAAAGCCAAACGTTGCCGCGTCGGGCGAAGCTTTGCCGCCTTCAAACGCTCGACTAGATGTGCGTATGGCCTAGCTGTAATCATCGAATTTTGTATCTGTTCCGTATTTTCGAGCCGCTGATTGTGCCCGACATATGATCTTAAATCAAATCAAAGGCAAGCGGCGTGCCATTGATTTGCAGTGAGATGGTCTGTCATTCCCCTTTGGTCCGCAATATGTGCTAAATAAGAGCTTATTTACTACAATATCTTGTAGTTATTTGGTGGGATTTCGATGGGAAATCCGAAAGGTAAAAAATCCGCCAAAGATGAGGCGGAAAAAAAGCCGCGTAAGCGACGCCGAGCCTTTTTGAGATTCGGTTTGACGATCACTCTTTGGGGGGTGATCGGCCTTGGCGCGCTGCTGGGATGGCACGCACTCACCTTGCCGGATATTCGAAATCTCGAACAGGCGTCTGCTCGCCAAGCGTCCGTGCAAATTCTGGCTCGCGACGGCAGTCCGATTGCGCGCTATGGCAATCTTTACGGTAAGCCAGTCCTATTGAAAGAATTACCGCCAACGCTGAGTCAGGCTGTTTTGGCGACCGAAGACCGCCGTTTCTATAGCCATATCGGTGTCGATGTTATCGGCGTAGCTCGTGCTCTTCTTCGCAATTTGAAAGCCGGTCGCATTCGCCAAGGCGGCAGCACTATCACCCAACAATTGGCCAAAAATCTGTTTCTGACTCAGGAAAGGACATTGTCACGTAAAATACGCGAAACATTGCTCGCATTCTGGCTCGAATATCGTTTTTCCAAGGATCAAATTCTGACCATTTATCTAAATAGGGTCTATTTGGGAGCAGGCGTCTATGGCGTCGATGCTGCCGCCCATACCTATTTCGGCAAGTCAGCAAGAAAGCTGACACTTTACGAAACAGCGGTGATCGCCGGGTCGTTGAAGGCGCCAACGCGTTACAATCCCACAGTCTATCCGAAACGTGCCGCGAGACGAGCGAACCAAGTGCTTCGCAATATGGTTGCCGCCGGCTGGTTGTCGAAGAATTCGGCGACCAGCCAATATCGAAAGACGGTCCGCACTGCGCGTCGCCACGCACCACGCGCCAACCTCCGATACTTCGCAGACTGGGTGATGCGCAGGGCAAACGGGTTTTTGGGTGGATTAGACACGGATTTAATAATTAGAACGACACTAGATCAGAGGTTGCAGCGCTCTGCTGAAAAACGTTTGGCATCCACATTAAGGAAAGCAAAATCGCGCCAAGCAAAGCAGGCGGCGGTTTTGGCGATGGCACCGGACGGCGCAGTGCGGGTGATGGTTGGCGGCGCCGATTACGGAACCAGCCAATTTAACCGCACGGTCCAGGCTCGTCGTCAGCCCGGCTCGGCGTTCAAACTGTTCGTATATCTGGCGGCGCTGGAGAACGGAATGCGACCCGATCAGCGGGTCCGCGATGTACCGGTCGCGATCGACGGTTGGTCCCCGCGGAACCATAATCGGAAACATCGTGGCGAGATGACGTTGCGTGAGGGTGTCGCACGTTCCTCGAATGCTATTGCGGTCGCTATTGCCGAGCAAGTTGGCCGCGATAAGGTTTTACAGGCCGCTCGTCGTCTCGGGGTTGCAAGTCCGCTTGGTAGCGATCCCTCGTTGGCACTCGGTGTCTATGAAATGACTTTGGCGGAACTGGTCGCCGCCTATGGTGTTTTCGCCAATGGAGGGCGGGCGGTGGAACCGTTTGGCATTTTGGACATTCGTGGTGCCGATGGTCGCGTCCTTTATCGTCGTGCCCAAGCCCCCCCACTTCGCTTAGTTGCAAAAAACAGCGTCCGGCTGATCAATGACCTATTACACGCGGCTGTTGATTGGGGCACCGGACGCGCGGCGCGCCTCGCCCATCCTGCCGCCGGCAAGACCGGTACCAGCCAAGGCCATCGGGATGCTTGGTTTATCGGATATACGGGTCATTTGACCACCGGTGTATGGATGGGTAATGACGATGCCCGGTCTATGAAAAAAATCACCGGCGGCTCCCTGCCGGCGCGTCTCTGGAAGGAAATCATGCGTGATGCGCACCGGAATCTTCCGGTTCGTTCGCTGCCGGGCGTTGCTTCGAAAGTCTCGCGCGCTCGATAGAGTCCGCTACCCGTAACGGTGAAGCTCGCTCCCGTGGCGCCTCAGCCAAGCTCGGCCGGGTTCGGAATGTTCGGTGAGCGTGGCAACGATGGCCCAAAAATTCGCTGAGTGATTATGTTCCGCCAAATGGGCGACTTCGTGGGCAACCACGTAATCGAGCACGAATTTCGGTGCCAGGATCAGCCGCCAATTGAACGTAAGGTTTCCGCTGACGGCACAACTGCCCCAGCGGGTCTTTTGATCCCGGATCGTAATGCGGCCCGCTTTGCGGCCAAGCTGCGCAGATTTTTCAGCGACTAAACGGCTGATCTCCGTCCGAGCTTGGCGCTTAAGCCAATCGGTAAGGCGCCGCGCAAGGTGTTCGGGCCGGCCGAAAACCGTCAACGATTTTTCACCGACCTCAACGATTCCGCGACATTGCCCCCCGTGCTGGATGACCGTCTCGTTTCCAAGAAACGGTATGGTCGCGCCATCGGCAAATGGGATGGGTATTGGAAGCTCGGCCAACTGGCGATTTAGCCATTCACGATGCTGCTCCGCAAAATCGAGCCCCTCGATTTCAGATATACCGACCGGCAAAACGAGAATGCCCTGGCGGGCCTTGGTATCGATTTTTAACGAAATTCGCCGGGCCCGGGCCGACCTTCGAATCACTAGGGGTAGCTCTTTATTTTCGTGAATTTTTCGCTCTTCGATCATGATCGGTCGAAAATATCAGGTTTTTCGCGCAGCCATTCCTGCACGTAATCTTCGATATCTTCCACATCGTCTTCGGAGATCGCCTTTCGCCGTACCGAAATACCCGCATCGTGTACCGTCTCGTCTTTGCCGGATACCAAAGGATGCCACCAATAAAGATCTTTGCCTTCGTCGAGCAAACGGTAAGCGCATGTTTCAGGCAACCACTTCAAGGAGCGAATATTTTTGGGAGCGAGTTCGACGCAATCGGACACGTTGCGTTGGCGGCCTTTGTAATCCGAACACTGGCACGAGCCTAAATCGAGATATCGACAGGAAACGTTGGTGAAAGCAATATCGCCGGTATCGATATCTTCGATCTTGTGCAGGCAACAGCGTCCACAACCGTCGCAAAGCGATTCCCATTCCGACGATGACATGTCGGACAAAGACTTGGATTTCCAAAACGGCGTACCGGTCATTGGGCTTGATCGATCAAATGTAAAAACGATCCGGCTACCCGCCCCGCGACAAGACCGGCGGTTCCAACATCGATCCCTGAAGAATCTTCGCAAGCGAACAATGCTTTCGCGTTGCCGCTGGGGTGCTGAGCGGTGGAATAATGAAATTCATGTCCGGTAAACCGAGTTCCTACCGGTCCGAGCGGTGTCTGGGATTTTGCGGCGGCACGGCGGTAGCCGAGATGAAGTTTGGGTTTTGCGAAGCTTGTTTCCAGCGGCAGTAGGCCGGCCATCGAGTGGCGCGCGCCATGGCGATCGATCAAGCCGGTTCCCAACGCCATGAATCCGCCGCATTCGCCATAGATGAACGCGCGATTGGCGGCAGCCTCAAGGCCGGTTCGAAAGTGCCGGTTCTCTGCCAGCCGGTCTGCATGTAGTTCAGGATACCCCCCCGGCAAGTAGACGGCGTCTGCATGATCGTCAGGGGCTTCGTCGGCCAGCGGCGAAAAAAAAGAAAGTTCTGCATCTTGCCTGCGCCAGCCATCGAGTACGGAATCATAGGCGAATGAAAAGGCTTCATCCCGGGCGATGGCGATATGCTGACCAAGTGGTGGTAACGGTGTGGATGTTGACGGTTGCCGGGAGTGGGTCGGGCGGGCCGACTTTTCGACAACAGCCAAGTCAACATTATCTTCGATCAAATTTCCGGCCCGGTCGAGCAAGGTGCCGATCTCGTCATGCTCGCGCGCCTGGACCAACCCCAAATGCCGCTCCGGCAAGGCCAAGTCGGCAGTACGAGGCAAAAAACCTAAGATCGGCACTTCGGGAAGTGACTCCTCCATGGCGTGTCGGATTGCACGACAGTGGCCTTCGCCACCGGTTCGGTTGAACAGGACTCCGGCGAATTTGATGTCATTACGGAATGTGATGAATCCACGCGCCAAAGCTGCTGCGGATGCGGCTTGGCCCCGCACGTCGACGACTAAAATCACGGGCCAGCCAGTGAGTGACGCCAAGTCGGCAGTTGAACCGCTGCCGCCGGTTGCACCGTCGAAGAGTCCCATGACGCCCTCGCACAGGATCAAAGGCGCCGTTTCACCGAGCCTGGCACAAATTCCCGAAAGGGTCTGCGGTCGCATGGCCCATGGGTCTAGATTAAGGCAACGTGCCCCAGCAGCGGCCGACAGAAATCCTGGATCGATGTAGTCCGGTCCCACCTTTGCTGCGGCGACATCGAATCCGGCGCGTTTCAAGGCGACGATAAGCCCAAGTGTTATCACTGTTTTGCCGCTGCCGCTTGCGGGCGCGGCGATAATCAGGCCTGAAGACATGTTACTCATGGCGTCATACTATCATCGCGCCGGACGGTCAGGGAGTGCAAAGGGCCGGCGAAAAATCTACCTGCACATATTGCTGATGTTGCTCTAAGACATCATATTATGGTTCGAAACGAGTAAATTTTGTCCATTGGGATTGTTCGTAAATGGTGAAAACTAACGGTCTATGTGCGGCATTTTTTGGCCTTGGGATCGCGTTGTCCGTGAACATGTTTATGGCTCCCAGCGTGTCACAAGCCCAATTCGGCGGCTTAAATTTGAAGGATATCGGGCCTAATCCTCTTTTTGGGCCGGCTAGAAATGGCGATTGGCCATCGGTCGACTATTTGCTCAAGGGGGGTACGGACCCGAACGTACGCGATTCCGAGAATGGGCAAACACCCTTGGTTATGGCGACGATCGGGCGTTATTTCGATATCGTCGAATCTCTGCTGAAGTTTGGTGCGCGTCCGGACATGGCGGATAATTTCGGGCGCACGGCGCTAAGCTGGGCCGCCGAACTTGGCGAGTATGAAATAGCCGTTCAGTTGCTGGACGCGAACGCCAGCCCAAATCAGCAAAACCGCGAGGGGCTGACGCCTTTGATGATGGCGATAAAAGGCAGTCAACCTGCAGTCGTCCAACTCTTGCTCGACAGGAAGGCGGATTTATCGATACGCGACTATACGGGGCGCGGCCCCTTGGATTGGGCTCGAACCCAGCGGAATCGGGAAATCGAAAGTATACTGCGCCGCGCCGGAGCGACCGGCTAGACGTCAACCAGGTGCTTTTTCAAGTTGGGACTTGAGTGCATCCAGTAATTCGGTCATGTCGCCTAACGTTTCTTCGTCGATCATGCCGAGTTGCCCAGCAAGCAGGATAAGGTATTCGAGCCGCTGTGCGAGCCCTTTGGCTTGGACAATGGCATTATGCATGTCCTCATCGCTGCCGCGCCCGCAGCCCTCGGCTAACGAGGCAGGAATCTCCAGAGCTGTTGTGCAGATCGATTCGCCCAGCGTGAATTGATTGTCCCCTGGAAAGGACTGGCTGACATCGTGAATTTCAATTGCCAAATCGTGCGCCGCGTGAAGGGCGTCAAGGTCACGAAAATCCATGCTCGTCCGATATTGCCGCTGGAAAAATGGAAGATCGATTTGAATGTACAGGCTAGTGAGTCAGATTCCAGCTATTTTTCCGAACCACCGGTAACCCCTAGAATCCAGGCTTCTTCTCGCTCGACCGCGGCTTTTTCAGTGGCGGTGAGTTCAGGATCTGCCGCAAACAGCGACTCGAGCCGTCCGGTTTCGTCGGCTACAGCTAGGGCGCGCACCGTCGCGGCGACCTGTGCCGCATCTTTCGGTTTTCCGACGATCTTTCGGATTGGAAACAGCGAGGGATATATTTCGGCAAAGATGATTTGCGGGCCAGGATCGTAACGGAGACCGGTTTCGAACGGCCAAATATGGCTTTTCATGGCGAGGCGGGGATCGCGACGCAACGCCCATACTTTTGGAATTCCGGTCAGGGCTTGGCTGCCGACCGAACCGATACCCGCCAGCTTCCAAACCGGTTGTGCCCCCGGAACGCGCAGGTCGATCAGGCGCCGCTCGGCCACCTCACCTTCGCCATGTGGTCGACGACCACGCCGAACCAGATATCGGCGCGTTTCCTCGCGCACATTGCCCCAGAACGGGAATGCGTCGCCCGATAGCTTCCGATTCAGATTCTCTGCGAGATCGAAGCGGTTATTCCGGTTTTCGTCGTCGTCGCAGAGCCCATCGCTTAAGAGTTGCCAGAAGTTTCGCCACGGCAGGCCCGCCAACGATACACCGGCCGCCGTGCCGGCGGGGAATCCGAAAGGAAAGTCGAAACCAACCAGTGAGCGCCGACCCGAATTTATGGATTTTGCGAGGTGATTGCCGAGCCAGCGGGTTGCTTCCCATCGGGTTCGGGGGTTTCGCAGCGGCGCTAGGCGACGGCCTGCACGGTGACGGTTTAGTATTGCGATCCAGATGCTGTCAGGCCCGGCACGGGGTGAGCCGGCGGCGCTCCAATCGACCATGATATATTCGTCGAACAACATTTTCCGAACCTGATTCAAAATTGTCGCCTATGAAGCATCAATCGATCGGCGTATGAAAGACCCGCGATGATGTGGCATGCAGATTTTGTCCCCGACCGATTTTTACTGTTGGCATTTGCGTTGTTTTTGGACGCGCTGGTTGGCGATATGGCGTGGGTATTCCGTTCTATCCCGCATCCTGTGGCACTTTTGGGACGCGCGATCGAAATCTTGGAGCTCAAACTCAACCGCGCGCGGCGCAGTGATCACACTCGGCTAGTACGCGGCGGCGTAGTTGTGACGATTATTGTCGCCATGGCGGTCGGTCTCGGCATAGCGCTTCAGGTATTTATCGAGACTTATAATTTCTGGCTCGCCGAGCTCTTTCTCGTCACGGTGTTGGTTGCTCAGCGGAGTCTGTACAGCCATGTGCGCGCGGTTGCGAAGGCGCTCGACGAAGGGGGGCTCGATCAAGGAAGGGCGGCGGTCGCACATATCGTCGGCCGCGATCCAAAAAAACTCGATGCCGGCGGTGTGGCGCGGTCGGCAATAGAGTCGCTTGCAGAAAACTTTGCCGATGGCGTTGTTGCGCCGGTGTTTTGGTATTTGCTGTTTGGTCTACCCGGTCTGTTTTTCTGCAAAGCGGTCAGCACTATGGACAGCATGCTCGGGTACCGTAACGAGCGATACAATATGTTCGGACGTACCGCTGCCCGTCTGGACGACGCGGTTATGTGGGTACCGGCCCGTTTGTCGGTCATTTTTCTAATTGTTGGTGCTTGCGTCACGCCGTCGGGCAATCCCTTTCGAGCGATTGGAGCGATCAGGTCCGACGCTGCAAAGCACCCTTCGATCAACGCAGGCTGGCCGGAGGCTGCAATGGCCGGCGCGCTTGATTTCGCCCTTGGCGGGCCACGCGTCTATGAAGGCGGGGTCGAAGAAAGTGTTTGGATCGGCTCTGGCCGTGCCAACCTCACGCCAAAGGATGTCAATCGCGCACTTTATCTTTTTGTCGCCGCTTGCCTTGCGAATGGAGTTTTAGTGTTGGCGTTCTCGCTGCTCGCGCCTTGAGTTTTTAGCGTAACCGACGCAATGACGCTCTCAACTGATTGGACTGGACATTTTGATACCGGGCTTTAAGTACGATTTCTTCCGGCGTGGCTTTCTCGCTGCCGTAATAGGCACTGTTTTTGGATTGACGCGGATGGATGACCGCCCCTTCCACGCTGGCTCCTAAAAAGGCGCCCTGATTGATCGAGAAGGAATATATATCGGCGCGGAAATTCGTTGTCGTCGACGCTTCGGCACCAACTCCGATC
>DLVK01000102.1:0-3174 GCA_003444235.1 Rhodospirillaceae bacterium | reverse complement strand
TTCCCGGCTGGCGTGCCGTATTCGAGGATATTCTGACCGTGCAGTTCAATCATCGCATGCTGGCCTACGCCACTTTTATAACCGCTATAGTGGCCTACCTTGGCGGCAGATCGGCCATTGGCCCGGGTCGACGGATTCGGTACTTGAAGGCACTCGCGGTTGTGGCCGTCCTGCAATTGGCGCTGGGGGTGGCAACACTGCTTAGCGTCGTCGCAATTCCGCTCGCTGTGCTTCATCAGGCCGGGGCGATTCTGTTATTTTGCTGTGCCGTCCTCGCCTATCGCGCCCATCGAACCTGACTGGGCTAATCCACGCCGCCCGCCGCGCAACATTCTGTCTAATTTCCCTCAGGTTGGTCAGATCGTAATAAGTTGCCCGCCGACCGTAAAACAATCTTGCGAGTATCGAACATTTTGCACCGCGGGATCCCGAAATCAAGCAGGATTCTTTGATTCCGCCCAGCATGGCAGCGGAAAATTCATTGAAATCAGTCGACCATAGTCATATATCTCGCAGTGCAGCATGTTCCGCCCAGTCATGCTGTCGCTAGCATGGCTCATACCCTAGCGTTGTTTGGGCGTTTCCTCCCTAGACTTGGGTCGCGCTTCGGCGCGGCCCCTTTTTTTGGTTAGATCCTGACGGCGCGCCAATTCCCGTTGTCGAGTCGGCACGCGGCTTCGCGAATCTCGCCGGTTTCGCCATCGTAGTTGATGGTCGCGACGTACTCCCTGCACGAAAGGCCCTCTTTCGAGACGTAGTCACGCAGCGGCGTAAATGATCCCCAGGCACCCTTACCTTTTTCGCCCCAAGCAATAGAACCGCCTGGTTCCGCCTCGTTCAGCGCATTGAAGGCTGTGCTGTCGAGTTTTTCACGATCGTGCGGCAGTAACCGTTCCGCTAGGTAATATCCGGCGGCCGCACCACCAGCGGCAGTCAAAGTGGTCGTCATCAACTGATCTCTGAATGAACTGCCGCTGATCGAATAACCCAGGGCCGCACCCAATCCCAGACCGACCAACGTGCCTAACGCGCGTTTATTATCTCTGTCCCCCAGCTCGCAGCCGCCCAAACCCAATACCAAGCACAAAATGACCAAGCGTTTCATAAACTTACACCTCGCTATTACTTGGAGTTCAAGCAAAATGCCGGCCAACTAATTGGAATTGCGGATTACACACCGGAAAAATAGTATAGGATAGGCCAAATGCAAAGCCTCCCATCGCCCCTCTATTCATGGTTACCAGCGCTGATTGCGTCCCTCTGCATAGTGCGCCTCATGGCGGCGTGCAAAGAAGCCGTGCGATGGGAGAGCAGCTACGTGGATCGTTCCCTATGGGCACGAAATCAGCCATATTGTCGCCACGCTGCGGAAAGGCGCTCCGGCCGGGAACGGGAACTCGGTTGGGCGGAAACCGTTGGAGGCAGCTCTTATCGACGCGAAATGGTAAGCTATGATGCAGCGCGTTACGCTGAGCGGCTGTTTGAGGCATTTCTCCGCACACACGGTCATAAAAAGGTGGAGCAAACAGAGCGGCAATGTGCGGGCTGGAAACTGGCGAGCGGTGCACGAGCGTGATATACGACGAAAAATATCTGGGAAGATCAAAGCGTGAGCGACGGTAGCGTCACCGTAAAAATACACACATCGACAGTCGATCTATCGCGGCGCATTATCCATGATTACCTGCTAGGACAATGGAAACAGATAGCTGTAGCGGTGGTCTGCATGTTCATTGTTGCCGGCTCGACCGGCGCGCAGGCGAAATTGGTTGAACCGGCGCTAGACAAACTGCTGGTCGCGGGCAACGAAGCCCTGCTTTGGGTGATCCCTTTAGGATTTCTAATTGCGGCCATCGTTAAAGGTTGCGGGAGCTACGTCCAGACCGTCCTGATGCAAAAGGTCGGCCTGCGTATGATCGTCATGCTGCAGGATCAGATGTTCAACTGCATCGTCGCCGCCGACCTCGCTTATATCCAGCAGCATGCGACCGGCCGGCAAATGACGCGCTTCACGAACGACGTGCAGTTTCTGCGCGACGCCATCGTAAAGGCATTCACAGGTGTCGGCCGCGATCTTTTGATCATTCTCGTGCTCGCCGGCGTGATGGTTAGCATAAGTTGGAAAATGTCGATCCTGGCGCTCGTCGTCATGCCGCTCAGCGTTTTTCCGATTATCTACATTGGCCGTAAGTTGCGGAAGGTTTCAGCAAATACGCAGGAATCGATCGGGTCGGTGGCCAGTTATCTCGACGATGTCTTCAAGGCGTCACGCCAAGTCAAGGCATACAATACGGAAATCTATGAGCGCGAACGCGCTAGTGCATTTTTCGAAACGGTGTACAGCCATTTCTTGAAGGCAGGGAAAACCCGCTCGCTCAGTTATCCCATCCTGGAGACCTTGGGCGGGCTCGCGCTTGCGGCCGTACTCGTCTGGGGTGGTCACCAGGTGCTCGCGGGGCAGGTCACCGTAGGACAGATAATGGCATTCTTTACGGCGGCGATCATGGCCTATCAGCCTGTACGCAGCTTGGCGAACCTGAACGCCAGCCTTCAACTAGGCCTCGCCGCGGCGGATAGGATCTTTCACCTGCTAGACTACCAACCGGTCGTGGTCGACAGGCCCGACGCGAAGCCCTTACAAATCGACAAAGGTAGCGTCTCGTTCGAAGATGTCGACTTTGCCTACGAGAGCGGAAAATCGGCATTGTCGGGAGTGACAATCGATTTCACCGAGGGACGTACGACAGCGTTGGTCGGACCCTCGGGTGCCGGAAAATCGACGATCCTTAACCTGATCCCTCGCTTTTACGATCCGACGGGCGGCAAAATTCTGATCGACGGTCAGGAGATCGACGGTGTGACGACACAATCGCTTCGGCAGTCGATTGCCCTGGTTAGCCAGGAAGTCACAATGTTCAATGACACCGTGCGCGCAAACATCAAATACGGCCGGTTGGACGCCGATGAGGCCGCGATTATCAAAGCGGCAAAAGGTGCGGCGGCGCACGACTTCATCATGGAGCTTCCGCATGGTTACGACACCATGGTCGGCGAGCGGGGCCTCCGTCTTTCAGGTGGCCAACGTCAGCGCATTTCAATTGCCCGGGCAATGCTGAAAAATGCACCGATCCTGTTACTGGACGAAGCAACTTCGTCTCTAGACAGCGAATCCGA
>DLVK01000416.1:0-3199 GCA_003444235.1 Rhodospirillaceae bacterium | reverse complement strand
GAATTCGGCGATAAAGGCTCGAACCTCGACCAAATTCAAAAAAATGTGCAGCAGGCCAGCGGCGGCAGTCAACAAAAGGCCTCAGACGATAAAGACGATCCAAATGCCAAGAAAGTCATCATCGAGAACCTTTATATCCGCGGGGGCAAGATCGATATTAGCGGGGGCTTACTGGGCGAGAAAAAATTGGGCACCGGCCTGCCGACGATCCATCTAAAGGATATCGGCAAAGAAGGCGGCAAATCGAAAGGCGCCAGCCCGGCGGAAGTCGCGAAGAAGGTGATTGACGCCATCACCGGTCACGCTTCGAAAGCAGTCGTCAATCTCAGTGATGTCAAAAAGCTGATCGGCGGCCAACTCGGCAAGATCGGTTCCGGCGCCAGTGGCGCCGCAAAGGCGGTGAAGGAAAAAGCCGGCGGGCTCTTGGACAAAGGTAAGGGCTTATTCGGAAAATAGATTTTCTCACAATTTCAGTCTCCTAATCGCGAAGGCACTGCCATGTCTTCGCGATTTTTTTCACTAAATCGCCAAATTTTAGCCATCTTCCGGATGATAATGGAGCCACGCACCCAAGGATCTTGGACCAACTCAATCGATAGGATTTGCACTATGACTATGACCAAGACCTTAACATCCCTCGCCGTGGCGATTTCCGTCCTCGGCGCCGCCACCGCCGCTTTTGCGGGGCCAGGCGGAAAACAAGGCGGTAAGTTCTTCAAGCGTGCCGATATAAATGGCGACGGCAAGATCAGCATTGAAGAAGCGGCCGAAGTTCGGGCTCAACGATTTGTCAGGCTCGATACCAATGGTGACGGCGCCATTTCCGAACAGGAATTCGTAGTCCGCAAAAAAGCCAACGCGCGGCGCGAAACACGGCGCAAGAAACGCTTCCAGAAATTTGACAACGACAGTAACGGACTGATCTCTCAAATCGAATGGGATGCAAAGACCGGAAAACGTTTTGCCAAGGTCGACCTCAATGCGGATGGCTTCATCACCCGAGAAGAAGTTAAGACCTTCCGCCAACAACGGAAACTCAAACGTCAGGCGAAATAGCGTGGCGTGTTCGGACTAGCCGATGCCCGGCGCCTCACGGTGCCGGGCATTTTCCGAGTTTTACTCTAAAACGATATCTACACGCTCGACGGTCTGGCCGAAGCGGTCGATCAAAGGGGGAATTAGGCGCTTCATCAAATCCGCCTTGCGCCATCCTTCAAGTCGGGAAATAGCGCGCCCACGCCAAATGCAACTCCCGTCCCGATTGTCGCTCACCTCCACCACAAGGCGAAGGTATGTCGCGTAATTTTGGTGAGGCCGCTCGCCGCGCTTGCCCCCTAGCACACTGTCTTCGTTGCTACGCCAAAGATGGACGAAAACCTCACGTCCCTGCCAACTCGTGCTGTGCGATTCAACGAGCGGAACCTTGGTTTTGACATCCTTCAACTGTTGTATTTCGCTGCGATAGAGGACACGCAGGGCACCCGGCATACGGCTCGGCAATCCTTTGGCGCCAAGCGCTGTCACGAAATCATTTAGGACCGAACGATCAAGCGCACTGTCGTTTTCGGCAACAACATCAACCGACGCGGCAGTAGGAACCGGTTTGCAATTTTCCGAACCCAACATCGCCTGTGCCAGAGCGTCCCTTGCGGACACCCCACACAACACGAGCAAAATTCCAAATATACAGCTTGTTCGAAACCGCATCTTCATCTCTGGTCAAATCAGGCCGCTATGTTAAAACCAAGCGCGCGATAGCACTATCACAATTCGGCATGGCGATTTCAATCGCCGTCCGCGGGGAGGAGAAATAGGTGGCGCAGCGCTGGAAAGTACGGCCCGAAGGCTCGACTTGGGGAGATTTCGGCCCCGACGATCAGCGCGGCCGATTGAACCTCCTAACATCGGAAAAAGTTCGTCAAGGCTTGGCCGAAGCCCGTGAAGGTCTCGCATTTTGTCTCAGCCTGCCACTAACACTTCCCGGCGGAACCGGCCTCAATCCGCGGCGCCATCCACCAGAACTGAAACCAGTGATCCGTGACGGCAAGGTCGCCTTTTCATTGGCGATGGAGGAAATAAATCCGTTGCTCACCAATGTCAGCTGCGACGATGCGATCCTGCTCCACAATCAATACTCCACCCAATGGGATGCATTGGCTCATTACGGCCAGATGTTCGATATCGATGGCGACGGCACGCCAAAACCGGTGTTCTATAACGGGTATTCCGTATATGACGACGCAACCGGCAAACCCACCCAGGGCGAGGTAGGCGCGGCCCATCTGGGCATCGAGCATATGGCAGAGGCGTGCGTACAAGGCCGGGCGGTGATGGTGGATTTTCATGCCCATTTCGGACGCGAACATAAAGCAGTCGGGTATGACGATTTGATGGGCGTGCTGGAAACGGACAATGTGGAAATCGAAGAAGGCGACCTGCTCTGCATTCATACCGGATGGAGCGATATGCTGCTCGAATTTGCGGGAACGCCCGATGCGGGAGTGATGATGGATTCTGGAGCCGCACTAAACGGACGCGACGACAAAATTTTGCAATGGATTACCGACAGCGGCATTGCGGCAATCGCTTGCGACAATCGGGCTGTCGAATATGAATGGGATACGCCATCAAGCGAGACCGAACGCCATACCGCCCTGGAATTGCACGAGCATTGCCTGTTCAAGCTAGGCGTACATCTCGGCGAGATGTGGAATATGGGACCGCTCGCGCGCTGGCTCCGCGAAAACAACCGCTACCGTTTTCTCCTCACAGCGCCGCCATTACACATGCCGGGCGCCGTCGGCTCGCCCGCCAACCCGATCGCCACCGTATAGACACCCGATCAAACGAAAGATTTTAAATATGTATCTCTATTCCGAAGACAAAATAGGTTTTGCCGTCACCCTGCTCCCGAACGGCCTGGATGAGTTCGTTTCGTGGTGTAAAACCGCGGAATCTTGCGGGTTCAATGCGGTCGGCATTGGCGATTCGCAGTCTCTCTACCGCGAAGTGTTTTTGGCGTGTGCCTTGGCGCTGCAAAATACCGAACGGGTTAAAGTGGGACCGAGAGTGATAAACCCTGTCACACGCCATCCGGCGGTCTCCGCATCCGGCGTGTTGACGTTGGAGGAAATGGCTCCGGGGCGTGCATTGCTTGGCATCGGCACGGGCGACAGTTCGGTTCACAATGCCGGCGTAA
>DLVK01000054.1:0-7605 GCA_003444235.1 Rhodospirillaceae bacterium | reverse complement strand
CCAATCATTTTCTGTACATCCTCCGCCCGATACCAGGTCTCGTCGGTTACCCAACGATTTGTGGTGAAGAGCTTGGTCGGCAAACCGCGATTCTCCATCGATATCGCCACAAGATGGCTCAACGCATCGTCAGGTTTCTCGGGCGGCTCGAAATCTTCCAGAGGAACCGGAGACATCCCTTCCGGCATTCCGCTCGGCCTCAAAAACGTATGAAAATGTCCGTGCTCACCGGGCCGTTCGTCGGGCGGATGAGCATGATAGTAATATTGCGAATGGCTGGTACTGTCATAAACGTCACCCGCGGGATAATGATCCCATTGTTCGAAATCGGGCTCGGTTTTAAGCAACTCGCCAACAGTTGTGTCTTCGGTTTTCGACAGCACTCGGTAACACTCGACGATTAGACCGCCAGCTTCCTGCATAGCCAACAAGTCCTCAGACGCCAATCCGCGAAAATATCGCTCAATGATCTCGTTTGCATCGATGCTCATGGACGTCTCGTCGTTTCCTGCCGGCGCTACTTATTCGTGCCCACCTGTTTTACCAAGCGAAAGCCGACCAGAATATGCTTGATATTATCCGGACGGCCATGCCGTCCCGCGGGCCTGCAGACACCACAACCCTGGTCGTCCCAGGACCCACCTTTTACCTGGTGACGCCCCTTCCCCGCCGGTGCCTCAACCCACTCAAAGACCTGTCCGGCGGGATCGATTAATCCATAGGGGCTTCGGCCCTTCGGGTATTGCCCCACCGGGACCGTATCGAACGGCCCCGCATCGTGACTGTTTACCTTTTTAGGATCGAATTCATTGCCCCACGGGAACCATCGTCCATCGGCACCTCGCGCTGCCTTCTCCCACTCTTCCTCGCTCGGCAAGCGCCAAATCGCACCGGTCTTGCGGCTTAGCCAAGCGGCATATTTCCGAGCATCGTGATAGGACACCATCACAACGGGATGATTTTCGCGCCCTTCAGGTATTTTGCCCGTCACCCAGGCATGGCGGCGAGAGCGGGACCAAGGATGTATCAGCCGATAGCCTTTCCACGTCTTGCGGTCTACATCCGGCACTGGATGTCCTGTCTCAGCAATGAAGACAGCATATTGTGCGTTGGTAATCGGTGTCTGCGTTATTAAAAAGCGCCCGGTCGAACGCTTCCAGTTCCCGAGCGAGTTCGGCGACATGGCGCACACTCCATGCACCGCAGGCGCGGAGTATCAGTGCGTTCCGCTTAGTCTCCTGATCGAGCCATGCCGCCCGTTCGGCCATGGACCGCTCCCCGGATATTGGTTTTACCAATTGTTATTAAGGGGATAGCACAGCGACAAGCCGGCGGGAAGCAAACCGTTTGCGCGATTGCGGGGATACCGAGGGGCCATTAGGATGCGGCGGAGTCGTCATCAGAAGGTGGACGTTAGATGAATCTGAAGGATCACATTCGCGGAATTCCCGATTTTCCAAAACCGGGCATCCTGTTTTACGATATCTCGACCCTGCTCGCCCACCCACCGGCTTGGCAGGCCTGTATTACTCAACTCGCCGAGATTGTCGCACCGCAGAAACCGGACCTGCTCGTTGGTATTGAATCGCGTGGATTTTTAACAGCCGCGCCCCTGGCACTCGAACTTGGCGTCGGATTTTCTATGATCCGCAAGAAAGGAAAACTCCCAGGCGAAACCATTGCCCATGACTACGATCTCGAATACGGCACCGATACGATTGAAATCCAAGCCGACGCGATCGAAAAAGGACAAAAGGTAGTTATTTTAGATGATCTATTGGCGACCGGCGGCACGGCAGCAGCGACGGTGCAATTGCTAACGCAAGTTGGGGCCAATGTCCTTTCAGCCGCCTTCATCATCGAGCTCACTTTCCTTGGCGGCCGCGAGAAACTCGATATTCCGGCACACAGCCTGATCGCCTACGACGATTGAGCCGTTACCCGGTCCACATCCTCCAAATATTCCACCAACCCCTTAGCGGCACGGTGCAAGATCTCCTCGCCCAGTGCGCTGGTGGCTTGGGTCGCATCGCCGACCGCCCCGGTTTCGTTCAAATCTTCGGTCATCCAGCCATAGGCATTCCGACCTGTCGGTGCCAGGTGCGTTGAGCTATCGGCGACTTGCTGACCCGTGGATGGGAAATTCCTAATCCGGTCGTTGCGGACCTTCTCCGGGGCGATATGGAGCATCAGCGATGTCTCCAAAGCGCCACCGTGAATACCAAATTGCCGTTCTTCGGGCGTGACTAAATCGTCGTAGGTGGCCAATTGCGACCAACCCGCCGTGGCAACAAAAAGTCCCGCCGATACGCGCAATTGGCGGGCAACCACCGCCATGAGCTCATTTTGGCCGCCATGGCTATTAAATATCACCAGTTTACGCACACCGGCTCGAGCGACGCTTTCACCAATCTCGCGCCAGGTCGCAAGAAGTGTCTCGGCGCTGAAGGTCAATGTGCCCGGAAAGGACGTATGTTCCTCGCTGTAGCCGATTACCTGGGCCGGCAGAACCAACACGCTGAGCGCTTCCGGCACTTCCGCCAGCGCTGCGGTCAAAATTGCGTCATTGATTACCGCATCCACTTCAAGAGGCAGATGTGGGCCATGCTGTTCAATCGCTGCTACGGGCAGCACAGCAATGCTTTTTGCTAGATCGACATCGGTGAAGTCATCGGTCGTCAGAGTAGGCCAATATTGAACTCCCCCAGCCATATCTAATAGCGATAAATGGAATTTTTACCGTTCCGTCAGCGCGTTCTGGCGCGCTTTCAGGATCGGCTTCATGAGATAGTCCAACACTGTCTTTTGGCCGGTCAAGATATCGACACTGGCGGTCATGCCGGGAATGATCGGCTTGTCCTTGCCAAGGTTGTTTTTGTCGCTCCTGAGCCGGATACGGTAGAAGCTGTTACCTTCCTCATCGACGATCGTGTCCGGACTGATATCGATCAGTCTCGCCGGCAAACCGCCATGGATGGAAAAGTCATATGCCGTGATCTTGATCGTTGCATCGAGATTGGGCCGCAATTGCGCACGATCGGACGGCTTGATCTTAGCTTCGATCAAGAGATTATCGTCCAATGGTACGATTTCGACCAAGTCCTGACCCGGTTGAACGACGCCACCGATGGTGTTGACGTTCAAGGCCTTGATCACCCCTTTCACCGGCGACAGGACTTCGGTTCGCGTCACCCTATCGCGATCCGATTCAATTGACGCCTCCAACTGCCCGAGCTCGGCACGTTTTTCATTCAGCGTACGTTGAGCTTCGGTGCGGATTGTCGCCACTTCCTCCTCGACAGCGCGCTTGCTCTCGATCACGATTCCCACATCCGGATTGGTCTGGATCGCCATCTGCACCGCGTCACGAATGGTTGTCGCGCTCACAGGCTGGGTGCTTTGCAGCACTATTCCGACACCAATCGCAATGCCGAACAAAGTAATGGGCCAGCGAAACTTCATGGAACGAATTTTTCTATTCCCGCTCATCTTGAATACCATAGAATTGTTGCAAACACTTCCTACCGCACCATCCTTATGCAAAATACAGCGCAAATTCATCATACACTAAAAGTAAATGCAAGCATTACTGCCTATTACTTATAGTTTCTTTTAAAAATCACAGACTTTATCAAGATTTTTCATAGAGTTATGTAAGTAAAAATATTGAAATAAATATTCGAAATAAAAAATATTTTTGCTTGCGAATACTAGGTTTTGTTTGAATTTGTCCTGGAATGATGGATTTCGACAGCCAATTTCGGACACAATCGGCAAAATCTTGCTATTAATGGGAAAATAATGCCTAGCTGGGCCACTGCAGCGATCCGATATCGACCATAAGCCCAAGTAGACGCAGAAAGAATTTAATGGCGAATTCACAATTCGAACTGGTTTTTCGAAACGCGACAATCATCGACGGCACCGGTGACGCGCCCTATCGCGCTGATTTGGCGGTAACCGGCGATCGGATTGCCGAAATAGGTCAAATTGCGCCGGAGTCCGATTGCGAAACCATCGATGCAGAGGGCAAGGCGCTCGCCCCCGGCTTCATCGACGTCCATACCCACGACGACCATGCGCTGCTGACCTGGCCGGACATGACCTATAAAACGAGCCAAGGGGTGACCAGCGTGGTTACCGGCAATTGCGGTATCAGCTTGGCACCGCTGCGCTGGGACGAACGGCCCTTGCCGCCACCGCTCGATCTTTTGGGGGAAGGCTATCGCTTTCCGAGGATCGCAAAGTTCTTTCAGGCCTTGGACGACAACCCTCCAGCCTTGAATGCCGCTCTCCTCTGCGGACATACCACTTTACGCGCCGGCGCCATGGATAGTCTCGATAGGCCCGCCACAAACGCGGAAATCGACGAAATGAAAGAAAACCTCGCCGAAGCGCTGGACGCCGGGGCCGCCGGCCTTTCGACCGGACTTGCCTACCTCCCCGCGATGCCTGCGCCAACCTCCGAGGTTGTCGCGTTAGCAGAACTTTTGGGGCCTGCCGGCGCGCTCTACACCACCCATCTCAGGAACGAAGAAGAGCATATCGAAGAGGCACTTGAGGAGGCCTTCACGATCGGACGTGCCGCAGGCGTACCGGTGGTGCTTTCTCATCATAAGGTGGCGGGCAAAGCACAGTTCGGTCGAACCGCCGAGACGCTCAAGATCATTGAAAAGAATAAGACCGAGCAGACCATCCATTTGGATGTCTACCCTTATCACGCGTCATCCACGGTAATCCGGCCGGACCGCCTGAAACATTCCCAGAAGACCCTGGTCACCTGGTCGAAACCACACCCGGAGCTGGCCGGGTGCGAAATCGGCGAGTTAGCCCTTGAATGGGACGTGACCGTGGAAGAAGCCGCGGAAAGGCTGATGCCCGGTGGTGCAATTTACTTCGCCATGGATGAGGCCGACGTGCGCCGGGTGATACAATATCCACCGGCCATGATCGCCTCCGACGGTCTCCCTCATGACGAAAAGCCCCATCCCCGTCTTTGGGGCACATTCCCTCGCGTACTCGGCCACTACAGCCGCGAGCTGGGTCTGCTACCACTGGAATTGGCAGTTCATAAGATGACCGGTTTGCCGGCAGCAAACTTCGGCTTGGATGAACGCGGTGTGCTGGCGGCAGGAAACTTTGCCGATCTGGTGCTGTTCGACCCGGAAACGGTGATCGACTGCGCCAATTTCGAGGCACCCACCCAAGCCGCGGACGGCATCGAACAGGTCTTCGTCAACGGGACTTGTATCTATGCCGATGGCGAATCCACGGGCGCTCGCCCGGGCCGGGCGCTGCGGCGCAACTCCGGCACGCGTTGACGGCCAGGGCCAGCCCACCCTACAAGGACATTCCGTTGCACTGCCTGGACCAAACCCATGCGCATTCTCGAAATCCGCGAAAGTACCGAAAAAATCCAATCTACGATGCGAAACGCGGTCATCGATTTCTCGAAAATGACCACCAGCGCGGTGGCCCTCATTACGGATCAAAAAGTCGACGGTAAACCCGTCGTTGGATATGGCTGCGGGTCCAACGGCCGATATGCCCAAGGTGGAATCCTGCGTGAGCGCTTAATCCCGCGGATTCTGGAAGCCGACCCCGATAGCTTGCTGGACGAAAACGGTCATTTCGATCCCTTCAAAATACAAGCGGCCATGATGAAAAACGAAAAGCCCGGTGGCCACGGGGACCGTGCGGTAGCTGCGGCGGTGATCGACATGGCGGTGTGGGATGCACTCGCGAAAATCGAGGAAAAGCCGCTCTGGCGCCTCTTGTCAGAACGTTACAACGATGGGAACTTTGACGACGAAGTGCTCGTCTATCCCGGTGGCGGCTACTATTACGATGGCAAGGAGATCGAAGGCTTGCAGTCGGAAATGCGCCAATATCAGGAATTGGGCTACCGCATTTTAAAAATGAAGATTGGCGGCGCCGACCTCGATACGGACTTACAGCGCATCGATGCGGTGCTGGAATTGGTCGGCAGCGGTGAAAACTTGGCTGTCGATGCGAACGGCAAGTTCGACCTCGATCAAGCGATTACCTTCGGCAAGGCGATCGAACCTCTCGATCTCTTTTGGTACGAGGAGCCGGGCGATCCCCTCGATTTCGCACTTCATAAAACATTGGCCGAACAGTATCGCGGCCCCATCGCAACCGCAGAAAACCTGTTTTCGAGCCAAGATGTGGTCAATTTCGCGCTTTATGGCGGCTTACGGCCGGAAAAGGACTGGATCCAAATGGACCCAGCACTGGGCTACGGTTTAAGCGAATATCTCAAGACAATGGAAGCGATTGAACCGCTTGGCTGGAGCAGGCGCCAGCAAATCCCCCATGGTGGCCACCAATTGGGTTTGAATATGGCCGCCGGACTGCAATTAGGCGGAACAGAATCTTATCCACTTGTATTTCAGCCTTTCGGCGGCTTCGCCGACAACGCCGAAATCCAAGATGGTTTGACCACGCCACCGGACGTACCCGGGATCGGGATCGAACTTAAGTCGGAAATGTACAATATTTTAAGTAGTTTAGTTGAAGGGTAGTGAATTCAAATGGCCGAGATCGTGATCACCGAATTTGTCGACGACGCAACCGTCGAAAATCTGTCCCGAGACTTCGACGTGCTGTTCGACCCGACATTGGCCGACCGGCAGGAGGAATTGCCGGGCCTGCTGGCGGATTGCCGTGCATTGATCGTACGGAATCGCACGCAGGTCACCTCTAAGATATTGGAATCCGGACCAAATATTAAGGTGATCGGCCGCCTGGGCGTCGGACTCGACAATATTGACGTGGATGCCTGCGGAGCGCGCAATGTAGAGGTGTGCCCGGCACTCGGTGCCAATAGCGTATCGGTCGCCGAATACACCGTAGGCGCAATGCTCCTTCTGCTGAAACGAGGCATATTCGCCGTCAACGACAGGGTTATCGCCGGCGAATGGCCACGCACAGAACTGATGGGCCTCGAAGCTGCCGGACGCAGCTTCGGCCTTATCGGATTTGGCGCGATTTCGCGGGAAGTTGCCGTACGTGTACGTGCGCTGGGCATGCACGTACACAGTTACGATCCTTTCATTGCCGATGACGACCCAGTTTGGACGGATGTCGAGCCGGCAACTTTAGATCAAATACTTGAAAACAGTGATGTAATAAGCTGCCACGTGCCCCTGAACGATGACACCTACCATGTCATTGACAGCGCTGCAATCAGCCGAATGCGTACAGGTACGATTGTGATAAATGCATCGCGGGGTGGCGTTCTCGATGAGGCTGCGATTATCGACGGGTTGACGTCGGGCCAGCTCGGCGGTGCAGCTCTGGACGTGTTCGAACACGAACCGCTGGACGCAAATTCAGGTAAGGCATTTGCCGATGTGCCGAACCTCCTCATCACTCCCCATGTCGCCTGGGCAACCGAGGAAGCGGACGTCAAAACCGGCGAGGTAACCGTCGCCAATGTGAGGCGCGTCTTGGCGAGCGATTGACCGTGCCGACACTGTCATTGGACGAAATTCGATCCCTCGTGACCAATGTACTCGTCGCACACGGCACCTCTACCGAAAATGCCGCGTTGGCAGCAGATGCTCTAGCTATGGCAGAAGC
>DLVK01000096.1:0-5166 GCA_003444235.1 Rhodospirillaceae bacterium | reverse complement strand
ACCAACTGAGCTATACGCCCTCAACCCAAACGGAACGTTCGGAGGGCGCCATATAGCAGAGGGTCCCAAGGTTTGTCGAGTGTAGGTCTACCGGTTTGACGGGCCTGCGAGCGCAGGTTTTCTCGAGGCTCGGGATTGGTCTGGAAATTTTCGCCTAAACGCCGCTTTCCGACCAGTGGCGGCCGATGCGCACATCTCGATGCACATAGACATTCATCACCAGCCCAAAGCCAATCAGAATACTCAGCATTGCGGTGCCACCATAGGAAATGAGCGGCAACGGCACGCCAACCACCGGGATCACGCCCATTACCATGGCGACATTGGCAAACACATAGAGAAACAGGTTTGTCGTCAAACCCATCGCCAGCAACCGGCCGAAATGATTGCGGCTCCTAAGCGCGATGGCGAGGCCGTAAATAATCAAAAAGGCATAGAGCAAAATGACCAAGATACCACCCACTAGGCCAAACTCCTCCGCCAGCATGGTGAACACGAAATCCGTATGGCGTTCCGGCAGGAATTCCAAATGGCTTTGCGAGCCGTTGATGAAACCCTTGCCGAACAGACTGCCCGAGCCAAGCGCGATCTTCGACTGCAAGATATGATAACCGGCGCCGAGCGGATCGGACTCTGGGTTTAGGAAAGTCAGGATGCGTTTGCGCTGATACGCATGAAGGAAATTCCAAGCCACGGGAATAGAGGCCAAGCCGACCACGACCACGACGACGAATTTCCAAATTCGTACGCCGGCGATAAAAAACATCGCCCCCGCCCCCAAGACTAGCATCACCGCCGTGCCGAGATCGGGCTGACAAAAAACGAGGGCAACCGGTGCGGCAACCAAAAACAATGGAATGATCAAAAATATCGGTCTGGCGATTTCTTCCATGCTCATGGCGTGGAAATGCCTCGCCAATGCGAGGATCACCGCGACCTTCATCAATTCGGACGGCTGGATACGGACAAATCCGAAATCGAGCCATCGTTGCGCGCCCATGCCCACCGCGCCAGCGACTTCGACCGCCCCCAACAATCCAAGCCCAACGCCATAAATCATGTAGGCGTAACGCATCCAGAACCGAATATCGGTCAGCGCAATCGCGAACATCAATAAAATACCAAGGCCAAAGCGCGCCATCTGGCGTGCGGCCCAAGGCTCGAAATTGCCTTTTGCCGCCGAATACAACATGGCGAATCCGATTACCGCGACCGCAACGATCAGGAACACCATGGTCCAGTTGATTTGCCACAGCTTTTCGCTGAGGCGCATTTTCGGATTGGTGAGCGAACTGCGGATCATGGCCGTCGCTCCGAAATACCGTTGATCGCGCACTCAGCCATTTTTGCGCGCCACTTTCTTCGGTCGGATACCGGCAGGGTCAAGCCGCTGAGTTTCGCGCAACACATCCCGCGCGATCGGCGCTGCGGTTTTTGCGCCACCACCGCCATGTTCGACCACGACCGCACAGGCATAGCGCGGGGATTCCACCGGCGCATAACTCACAAACAACGCATGATCCCGCTCGCGCCAGGGCCGTTCTTCGTTTTTCTTTACCCCGTCCTCCCGCTCTTGCAAGGTGATGCGGCGTACCTGCGAAGTGCCGGTCTTCCCACCCATTTGCCACTTCTGTTCGGCGATACGCGCGCGGTACGCCGTGCCACCCGCGGGATTATTGACCACTTCATCAAGCGCCTGAAGAACCAGCTTCATCGAGCGCTGCGACAAACCGATCGACGGAAAATCGGATGCCTTTTGTGGGGGGTCGTCGGCATCTTCCGCCAACTTGGTGAGCCGCGGAACCACCGCATAACCGCCATTAACCACACGCGCGGTCATCACCGCCAATTGTAAAGGCGTGGTCAGCACATAGCCCTGCCCGATAGCGTTGATTAGGCTTTCGCCGCCAAGCCAATGGGCCCGAAGCGCCTTTCGTTTCCATTTTTTGGTAGGAATCAAACCCGGTCGTTCGCCAGGCAGCTCGAGATTCAGCACCTCGCCCAGCCCAAAACGTTTGGCCATCCGGGCAATTCGGTTGATGCCGAGCTGCTGCGCCAATTCATAAAAATATATGTCGCAGGATTCACGCAGCGCATCGATCAAATCCATATCGCCGTGGCCATCCTTTTTCCAGCAATGGAAAAGCTCGTTTCCGAACTCCAGCACCTCTTCGCAATGCACCGACATGTCCGGCCGAATGCCCTTCTCGAGAGCCGCCAACGCGACCACGATCTTGAACACGGAACCCGGCGCATATTGCCCGGCGATCGCCTTATTGGTCAGCGGCTTGTCCGGATTGCCGATGAGTTTTTTCCATTCGCCGACCTTCATGCCCTTATTAAAGGCGTTGGGATCGAACCCAGGCCGCGACACCATCCCGAGGACTTCGCCGTTTTGCACATCCATCACCACGACGGAGGCACGGCGCTGACCGGCGATACGCTCGGCGATAAATTTCTGCAAACCGATATCCAGGGTCAGTAAAATTTTCAACCCTGGCTGACCTTCCTGACGATCGATCTCGCGGATCACTCGCCCGAGTGCGTTGACTTCGACTTCCGTGTTGCCCGCACGTCCGCGCAGCTCTAGGTCATAACGGCGCTCGATACCATTCTTGCCAATGCGGAACCCCGGCAACTCAAGCACGGGATCACCGGTCAGTTCCTTCTCCGATACCGCAGCTACGTAACCAATAACGTGTGCGGCTACATCGCTGTAAGGATAGTGCCGACTCTGTGCGACATCGATGGTGATCCCCGGCAAATCAGGGGCGTTGACCTCGATGCGGCTGACCTCTTCCCAGCTCAAGTTTTCGCGTACCGTAATAGGAACGAACGCCCGGCGGCGGCGTACCTCCCGGAGAACCCTGCGCCGTTCATGTTCGCCGACATCAACAAGACGAGACAGGCGCGTCAACATTTCACCAACATTCTTGGCCTGCTCCGGCACGATCACCAGACGATACGTCTGTACGTTGACCGCGAGCGGCATCTCACGCCGGTCGAAAATAATACCGCGCGGGGGCGGCAGCAGCCGCAGACTAATCCGATTTTCTTCCGCTAAAACGCGATAGCGATCCGCCTCCAGGACCTGCAGGTAATACATTCGGGCGCTCAGTCCGGCGAACACGGTAATCTGCCCGGCCGCCAATATCGCGGCACGGCGATTGAAAACCTTGTCTTGGCCTTGGTCCTGTTTCATTCCCGTCTCGCGCCTTAGGCTTCACGCATAAGCGAGCGATGTGCCAATACGAACAAATATCCGAACACCGGGTACAGCGTTACGGTGAGCAGAAATTCGATCAATGTCGGGCCAAAAAGTACCAATTGACCTTGGATCATGGAAACCATCAACCAGCGTAGAAGTCCGACCGCCGTCGCTGTCATCGCAAACCCCCACCACACGACCAGAAAGGATTTTCCGTGGAAAAAACGTCGTTGTGAGACAACGATGCCGTAAGCAGCCAGTAACGAAAAAGCGCCAAGCCCAATGGGTGTACCGGCTAGCATGTCCTGTAATAGCCCGATGACGAAAACGGCCGTGGCCGGCAACATATCCGGTTGATGCAACGCCCAGTAATAAACCGAGATCAATCCCAAAGCTAAAGTGACCGGCGCAATATCCGGCAGCCTCAACGGCACCTGCGTGATGATGACCAATGCGACAGTAATCAGAAATGGCGTTGCATGACGTGCAACGTAGTCCAGGCGACCCCAACCGCTGTTTCGATCCATCACCGGGTCGCCGGTGTTTTGGATCGCCGATCCAAATCCGTCAAAACGCCAGACAGCCCGAAATCCATCAGCCGAATAAACTCGACCTTTTCGCCCTGAATGAATGGCTGCACGGCAGCGGACGATTCACCCGACCGAACAACGACGCCAACCGGCAGGCCGGGCGGAAACACGCCGCCGTGACCCGAAGTCACGATGCGTTCGCCATTTTCTATTTTCGACCCCCCGGGTAAGTGGAGCAGACGGGGTTGGTCCGAGTTGTCACCGGCGAGTAGCGCGCGTTCCCGTGTGGATTCCACCAACACCGGAATCCTGCTGTTCAAATCAGTGATGAGAAGGATACGTGCCGACCGTTCGCCGACTTCCTGAACACGCCCGATCAAGCCGGAACTTACCAACGCGGCCTGACCCTTTGCCGCACCGGCTCGGCGGCCGGCATTGATTAGAATATTTCGCACGAAGGTGCCGCCGGAATCGCCAATAACTCGCGCAGTCACCGATTTGGCCACATTGTCCGGCACGAAACTCAAAAGTCGGCGAAGCTCCTGATTTTCAGAGACGAGCGTCCGGGCGGCCGTCTGCCATTGGATAAGCCGAGAATTTTCCAGTTTTAGCCGCGCGTTTTCCTCACGCAACAATGCAAGCGACCGCGCTTCATTGACCACGTCGGAAACCGTTGCCAGCGGCCGCGATACTGCATCCAGCACCGGCCCAACCATGTCGGTTACGGCAACCCGGGTACGCTCAAATATCTGTGGATCGGCGCGGCCGAGAAGAATTATCCCCAAGGCGCCAAACAGTAGGAACAAATAGGCGAAGCGTTGGGCGGCATTCCGCACCGGTGCGGCGAAACGTAGGACGCTGCCCCTATGCTGCTTCAATCCTTAATCTCCCTTTGCCCTTGCATTCGAGAGCAAAACAGAGCCACGCCAGTTGGCTACTAAATAGAGTCTAATACATACTGATCAAAACATTGCGCAATGTTTTGAGCTCTTCCAAGCATCGTCCGGTCCCCAGTGCGACGCAAGAAAGTGGATCGTCTGCGATCGAGACCGGTAGACCGGTCGAATGCCTGAGCACGTAATCGAGATTACCGAGCAACGCACCACCGCCGGTCAGTACGATACCTTTGTCGACAATGTCGGCCGCTAATTCAGGCGCTGTATGCTCAAGCGCTACTTTTACCGCTTCGATAATGGCACCTACCGGCTCGGCGAGACTTTCGGCAATTTGCCGTTCGCTGATGACGAGTTCCTTGGGCACGCCATTCATCAAATCGCGTCCCTTGATCTCCATTACCCGCCCGTCGCCGTCTTCCGGAGCGCAAGCGGATCCGATTTCTTTCTTAATACGTTCGGCACTACTCTCACCGACAAGCAAATTATGATTGCGTCGAATATAGGCAATGATGGCTTCGTCCATCTTGTCGCC
>DLVK01000064.1:0-5312 GCA_003444235.1 Rhodospirillaceae bacterium | reverse complement strand
TGGGCTCAATGGGAATGTTGGGCATGGGAACGGGATCGATCGAGGTGGGGATGGCGTTGGCGGGAATGCCGATCTCGATCGTGATGCCGAAAATTTGGGGCATTGAGCTTACCGGCGAATTGCCCGATTGGGTTAGCGCCAAAGACGTCATTCTTGAAATGCTGCGCCGTCATGGCGTGAAAGGCGGTGTGGGTCGCATCATCGAGTATTACGGACCGGGTCTCGACACTTTGAGCGCCATGGATCGCCATGTGATCGCCAATATGGGGGCGGAACTCGGTGCGACCACATCGGTGTTCCCGGCCGACAAGGAAGTGAAAAATTATCTGGAATCGGTGGGGCGGGGCGATGTCTTCACCGAAATTATTGCTGACGAAGGCGCGACTTACGATCTCCACGATGCCATCGATATGTCCGCGCTCGAACCGTTGATTGCTAAGCCTTCAAGCCCGGGTAATGTTGTACCGGTACGCGAATGCGCCGGCGAAAAAATCTCTCAAGGGTATATCGGCTCTTCGGCAAATCCCGGCTATCGCGATTTCGCGGTCGCCGCGATGATGGTGGAAGGCCAGACAAAATCGGACGAGGTGTCCTACGACGTCAATCCAACGTCGCGGGAGATGCTGACCAATCTGCTCGATCAAGGCCTTTTGGCGCATTTGATCGTTTTCGGTGCACGTATGCATCAGGCGGGCTGCAACGGGTGCATGGGCATGGGACAGGCGGCGGCAAGCGGCGCCAATAGTTTGCGCACGACGCCGCGTAATTTCCCGGGGCGCTCCGGCGTCAAGGGCGATCAGGTCTGGCTCTGCAGTCCGGAGACGGTAACCGCGGGGGCGATCAAGGGTGAGATTACCGACCCTCGCGAGCTTGGAATCGAGTACCCGAAGGTAAAACAGCCGGATAATTGGATTTCGTTGCCGGATGCGCTGGTCAAGCCGATCCCGATCGAGGAAGCCAAGCGCATAAAAATCGTCAAAGGCGACCACACGGCACCGCTTCCGGAAGTCGACCCGTTCCCGGAACGTATCGAACTACCGGTGCTGATCAAGCTCGGGGATAATATCGACACAGACGCCCTGGCACCGGCAGGAGCGCAGGTGCTGCCGTTCCGCTCGAACATTCAAAAAACCGCTGAATTTACGCTTATGCGGGACGACCCCACGTTGGCCGAGCGCGCCTTTGCGGTAAAAGAGGCAGGTGGACATTTGTGGGTCGGCGGAGACAATTTCGGTCAGGGGTCGAGCCGGGTCCATGCGGTGCTGGCGCCGCAATATCTTGGCCTGAAAATCGTTATCGCCAAAAGTTTCGCGCGCATTTTCTGGCAAAACATGATCAACGGTGCATTGCTGCCGGTCACATTCGACGAACCGTCGGATTACGACAAAATCAACCAGGGCGATGTGCTAATTCTGGAAAATGCCCGGGAGGCTATTGCCGGCGGCACCAAACTGACGCTTTCGGTCAAGGACAAGGATTTGCAGATACCGGTCAGCCATGCACTTTCGCCACGGCAAACCGAAATTATCCTCGAAGGGGGTATCATCAATTGGGGTCGGGCGAAGCTCCCGGGCGGCAAAGGTTCCAAAGCGGCTTAGGGGTGCGTTCGCGTCAACTGGTCGAACCGGGGATAGGTTTGCCAAACGCAGCACGGAATTTCGGATGCCATTTTTTCGCCCAATCGGCGATCCGTCGCATGTAGGCGGATTTTTCCTCGTCCTCCGCTACGGTGTTTTTGTTCCAGGCGATCGCTGCCCTTTTGCGGCTGACCGGAATAACAAATCCATCGCTCTCTAAATTTTTGTAGATGCGTAAGGTCAGCCAATCGCTCCGATTACCAAAACGATAACCGGTGGCGGCGAACAAAGATGGGAGCGCGAGATTATTAGTCTTAAAGTAATCTTTCGCCCGAAGGATCAGTCTGGTTTTGCCCTTTGTGAATATATCGGCAATGTAAGTATAGTAACAATCTTGATTTACTTTATTATTTACTACATTTACCGACGAGAAATTACGTTTTTTATTGCAAGTTCTGTAGTCACGCTTTCTTTTTGTTGCCAACAATCTGTTTACACTTGTGAAAACATATAATAAGCGGTCAACTTTACCCTTATGGATTTGAGCAAGCATGGCCTGTTGCGACAGCCCATAATCGATATCATGTTTGGCCGACCGGCTGATTCGGTTATCGGTTGCGACAAGAATCCATTGACCTTGCGGCAACGGAACTTTGTGTCCATCGAATGTGAAATGGTTCTCGTGGCTTGAGCCGATGGTCATTGATTTTAGTTTGTCATCGAATTGTCGCCATTCTTTCGGCAGTTCGACTTCGGTAAATCGCGGATCCGTGCCAATCAATTCACCGGGGGCATTCACGATCGTCCCCTGCCAGACGACTTGATCGCCGACCGCGAGAAATTTGCAGCCTATTTTTCTAAATGTAGTTCTGCACTGCTGCCTTAATACCTGTGCTTGTTCCTCCGATGTCTTGCCGCATTGTTTGTTTTTGCCGCAATTCGCTTCGATCCCGATTTTGCCGGTCTTATTGACCGCAAACGCGCGCGTGTAGTTCTGCCGCAAATATTGCCCGAAAAGGTCTCGTGCCGAATCCGTTAATCTCAGTTGCTCGTTCGGCGCGCCGGTATTCATCGGAGCGCTGCCGATAGTTGATGTTTTGCAAGCTGCCAAGAATGGTGTCAGAACCACCAAAATCGCCAAAAATCGCATGAAAATAACCTCCCCGATTGTATGATTTATTGATTTTTTAAAAGCCTAATTGCACGCGTTTGAATTGCAAGAGAAATGTTTGTGTACTCGGACGGAGGGTTTGTCGTGCAGGACCAATCGGCAAATCTGGTATTCGATTGTCGCGTTATCGGAAGACTAAATAGATGCGCCAGGAACGGGACGTCCAAACGCAGCCTTGAATTTCTGGTGCCATTCCTTGGACCATTCGGCGATTTTGGCGATATATGCTGACTTACGTTCGTCGTCTTTTACTGTTGATTTCAGCCAGGCAAGCAACGTCCGAACGACATTATCCGACAGCGTAAATCCTTCTGTTTCGAGGTTTCGATGAAACTGGATATTCAGCCAATCGTTTTTTATTGCAAACCGGTAACTGGAACCTGAAGTCCAAGAAGGCACTTCGACCCCTTGCTCCTCCAGGTACGATTTACCTAACTGCCAAATACGTTTTCCATTCTTCACAAATATTCGCCCGACCGAGACATAGTAACATTCTTGGTTTTTTGTATTATTCACAAATATCTTTGAGACATGGTTAGATTTATTACTGCAGTATTTATAAAGATTATACTTATATATTGGAAGTAAACTTGCGACTTTTGAATCAAAATAGATGACATTATTGACTTTATTATTTCTAATGTCGGCGAGAAGTACTTCGTGAATTAGATGGAGATCGATATTTTGTTTTGCCCATCGGACGGTTCGTTTGTCTCGTGCAATAATTTGCCACTGACCTTCGGGCAGTGCAATTCGATGTCCGTCGAATTCGAAAAATTTTCCGCTTACGACCGTGCCGGGCGCATAGGACTCTAGTTTGCGTTCAAGCGGTTGCCAGTCCTTCGGAATGGCGAGCGGTTTAAATCGACTTTGCGTGTCATCCTGTGCGATCAAGCGATCAGGTGCGTTCTGAATGCTCCCCTGCCAGACGATTTCCTTCCCGACGGCGATCAACTGGCAGCTGTCTTTGTATTTTTTCTTAGCTTTGCAATCCGCAACAAGGCCTTCCGCCAACTCCGAGTTGGATTTTTCGCACTTCTTGTTGTTGACGCAATCTCGAATGAAGCCGGCCGAGCCATAGCCCGCAGCGACAAACGCCCCTTTGACAGCGGTTCGAAGCTAGTAGTCGAGTGCATCGCGCGTGTTGTCCGATAGCCGTATCGTCTCACCATCCGACCCGGTTGAGGTATTGGTGGTTTGTGTCGATTGCTCCCCGATCGACGTTTGGCAACCAGTGATCAACAGCAACAGGACCCAAAGGCGCGCGGCCCGCATGAATTTCCTCCCAGAATCGCTTATCGCGTTTTGCGCGTAAAATCCTAGCGATTATATGCGAAAGGGCAAGAGCTGCGACCTACTCGATACCTTACCCAATAGGTGGAGCGTTAAACACCGTCGACAAAGATAAACGAGCCCGTCGATGCTTCTTCGCGGATTTTGGCGATTTTTTGGTAGGTCTTCGAGTTGTACCACTTCTTTAAGGTCGCCATATTTGGGAACTCGATGATCACTAGGCGTTTCGGTTCCCAGTCGCCATCCACTACCGTGACATCGCCACCACGCACAATGAAGTTGCCGCCAAATTTTTCGACCGTCGCCGGCGTTTGGCTCGTGTAATCCTTGTAGCGTTCCGGATTGGTGACCGTGATATCGGCAATGACGTATGCCGCCATGGCTATATTCCCCCTGCTGGCCCAAAAAATGAATTTAGTGGTTTTTGGCCGGGCAGCAGTCTAGCATCCCCGCCGAAACATGCCAGAGGTCAGGCACCGTACCTGGCGCGATGTATTTGGGGAGGATCTGCAATCATGACGATCGAGTTATATCTGTGGGCGACACCGAACGGCCGTAAAATTTCCATCATGTTGGAGGAGCTGGGCCTCCCCTATGAAGAGAAAGCGGTCAATATCGGCAAGGGCGAACAATTCGAGCCGGATTTTCTGAAGATTTCGCCGAACAATCGCATTCCCGCGATTATCGATCCGGACGGGCCCGATGGCGAAGCGGTCTCGGTCTTCGAAAGTGCGGCGATCTTGATCTACCTCGCGGAGAAAACCGGCAAGCTTGTCCCCGCCGACCCGAGGAAACGGATCGCGTGCCTCGAATGGCTGATGTGGCAGATGGGCGGCTATGGACCGATTCTGGGGCAGGTCCATCACTTCACGAAATACAATCCAGACGCTTCCGAATATGCCCGCAAGCGCTACGAGTCCGAGGCACGTCGTCTTTATGGAGTCCTCGATAGGCGCCTCGACGGCCGTGACTATATCGTCGACGGATACTCGATCGCCGATATGGCCGTATGGCCTTGGGCGGCACGCCACAACTGGCAAGAAATCGACCTAAACGATTTCCCGAATGTACGCCGTTGGTATATGTCCGTTCTCGAACGTCCGGCAGTACAGCGCGCCTGGAACATTCCCGAGAATGATCAACCGCTGCCGATCCCCGAGTAGGAACATCAAACCCTAAAAACAAACCGGCGCCCCGGAGGCGCCGGTTTTTATAATTCGCACGCCCAGTTTTTTATAAAACTTTTCGATGCCCGGAGAGCACGAGGTATG
>DLVK01000349.1:0-3046 GCA_003444235.1 Rhodospirillaceae bacterium | reverse complement strand
AGGTGGCGCGTCCCGATCAGCAAAAGAAATGGCTTACGCCTATCGCAGATGGATCGATCCGCTCGTCTTTCATCATGACCGAACCTCATCCAGGTTCCGGTTCCGATCCAACGATGATGCGAACACGCGCCGAACGCAAAGGCGATAAATGGATCGTCAACGGACACAAATGGTTCATCACGGGTGCGGGCGTTGCAGAGCATTTCATTTTGATCGCCCGTACGTCGGACGACGCACGCAAGGGCCTCACGGCGTTTTTGTTCCATAAAGATAACCCGGGCTGGCGCATTGAGCGGCGAATTCCAATTATGGGTCCTGAAGAACATGGCGGGCATTGCGAGCTCTTTTTCGAGGACATGGAAATTCCCGACGAAGACCGGCTGATGGAAGTGGGCGATGGCTTGAAGCTAACCCAAATTCGATTGGGCCCGGCGCGACTTACTCATTGCATGCGATGGCTTGGCCTTGCCAAACGGGCACTCGAAATCGCAACCGCATATGTCAGCGAACGCGAAGGTTTCGGTGTCAAGCTGGCCGACCGCGAGAGCGTGCAATGGCTGTTGGGTGAAGCGGCGATGGATATTCAAGTGGGACGCATGCTGGTGATGCATGCGGGCTGGAAATTGGATCAGGGCGACTATGCTCGCAAGGAAGTGTCGATGGCTAAAATCCAAGTCGCCGATACGCTGCACAAGGCGGTCGATACCGCGATCCAATTGAATGGCGCGCGCGGTTATTCGAAGGATACGGTGCTCGAATGGATATACCGTTACGCGCGCCAGGCGCGTTTGGTGGATGGCGCTTCCGAAGTCCATAAAATGGTTCTCGCGAAAAATCTCTACGCGGACGGATCGGATTTCTGGCGGTGGGGCTAGAGGCGCTCGCGAATTTTCTCGCGCGTGAAGCGGGGGCCGACGAGGCGACTGTTACCCGTTTCGAAAAATTGAGCGGCGGCGCGATTCAGGAAAATCATGCTCTCGACGTGACCTTCGTTGGCGGTGCGTTCGATGGCACACAGGAATTCGTACTCCGTACAAATGCGCCTTCCGGTGTCGAGGTAAGTCACAGCCGCGCGCAAGAATTCGTGTTTTTGCAATCGGCTTTCGAGGTTGGCGTGATGGTTCCGGAACCCCTATGGGAAAGTCGCGACCCGGAGGTCTATGAACGGCCGTTCTATGTCATGCGCAGAGTAGGCGGTACCGCAGAAGGGCACCGATTGGTCAAGGACCAAACCGTAATGGCGAATGGGGAGGGGCTCGTCGAGCACCTTGGCAGTCAGCTGGCGAAAATTCATTCGATGACGCCGGATAGCCATAAATTCGATTGTCTCTCCATCCCGGGTCCGTCGCCCGGTCTCGCCGGTGTAGCGCGATTCCGTGAATACCTTGATCGCTTGCCGGGCGCGTACCCGACGATCGAGTGGGGCTTGCGGTGGCTTGAACGAAATGCGCCGCAAAGTACCGAGTTGGTGTTGACGCATCATGACTTCCGTATCGGTAATTTGATGATCGAGCATGGAGTTTTGACCGGAATTCTAGATTGGGAATTTGCCGAGTGGAGCGACTATCACGAGGATATTGCCTGGTTTTGTGCACGGTGTTGGCGTTTCGGAAATTTTGACAAAGAGGCTGGCGGTATCGGTAGCCGCGAAGCGTTTTATCGCGGCTATCAGGCGCATAACGATCGTGAAATCGATCCTGAGCAAATTTATTTTTGGGAGGTGTTTGCACATATGCGTTGGGCGGTAATCGCTATTCAACAGGGTGAGAGACATTGCTCTGGTGAAGAAAAGTCGCTTCATCTTGCGCTCACCGGACGGGTATGCGCCGAGCTGGAATGGGAACTGATACGGATGACTGCTCCGGGAGGACACAATGGAACGTGACAAGCCGTCAGCCGTAGATCTATTGGAAACCGCACGCTCGTTAGTGCGCGAAGAGGTAATCCAGGAAGTCCCCGCATCCCAGAAGCTGAACCTGTTGATGGTTGCCAACGCGATGGCGATTGCACTGCGTGAACTAGATGGTGTCCCGGAACTCGAAGCGGCGGCGGAGCAAAGATTGCGCGAAATATATTCGGATGCGGAAAACGAGGACACGGTCACGCTTAATGCTCGTTTCGCCGCTGAAATTCGAGCAGGTAGGTTCGACGATGATCAAGCAGCTTATGACGCCTTGTTCGAAAACACCCGTCAGCGCATTGCCCTTAGTAATCCGCGATTTCTAAAGGCGTCGGAAAAGTAACTAGTCCCAATTGTTCAGTTTGGCGGCAGCTTGCCCGGCGATGCGGCCGGTAATGAAACACTCCGACAGATTGCCGCCGCCGAGATAGAGATAGCCCCAGATGCTACCCAATTCTCCGGCCTCATACAGGCGCGGAATTGGTTCGCCGAACGGATTGACGATGCGTTGCTGCGTGTCGTGGCGTGGGCCGCCTTGAGTGTTAGAGACAACAGGCCAAATCTCGCCGACCAAAAAGGGAGGCTTCTCCACTTTGACCATCGTTTCTTTGGGGCGCCGGAAATCCTCGTCTTCACCGGTTTCGACCGCGTTATTCCAGCGGTCTAGCGTGGCCTGCATCGCGCTTTCCTCAACGCCGATAATTTCGGCTAATTCGGCAACCGAATTCGCTTGTTTCAGAATTCCCGACTGGATTTCCTTGAGATTGTCATCGGACCAGGCGTAATAGGTCGCTTCCCGGTCATTGAAAACGGTTTGGGCCAGCGGATACATCTGTCGCCCATCTTCGTCGATCACGACGAAAGCAGGGATGCGCGGAAACTTCATCCGGGTGAAATCGTAAAACTCCAGATGCCGGTGGCCGGTATCCTGCGCGTAGGGCGGATTCTCGTTCATGAAACGCTTGCCGTCCTGGTCGAGACATATCCAGGACATGGGCACGGTCTTGGCATGACCGGCAGGTATTGGCTGGCCGTCCTTTTCGCCTTCCGGGCGCCAATCAGGAAGGCGTTTCATACGAATGGCGTTGAAGTACTCCGGATCGGGATGCTTCAACCCATAGGATCCGTGGTAATGCCACATATGCC
>DLVK01000393.1:0-3520 GCA_003444235.1 Rhodospirillaceae bacterium | reverse complement strand
AAGCCAATACACCCTCCGGCGCGCCACCGCTGCCCAGATACATATCGATGCCGCTATTGGGATCGGATGTCGCCATTACGCCGGAGACGTCCCCATCGGATATCAGCAGGATACGCGCACCCGCGTCGCGCACCGCCTTAATTAGATCCGAATGGCGTGGACGATCGAGAATACAGGCGACCACATCGTTGATATCCTTTCCCAATGCATCGGCAACTGCCTTGAGATTTTCAGCCGGCGAGCTGTCGAGGTCGACGATACCCTCTGGCAAACCGGCGCCAACCGCGATCTTGTCCATATATACGTCGGGTGCGTTGAGAAAGCCGCCCTTCTCCGCCATAGCGACGACCGCAAGGGCATTGGTACCGCCCTTCGCCGTGATCGTCGTACCTTCGAGGGGGTCAAGCGCGATATCGAGCTCGGGCCCGTCGCCGATCCCGACCTTCTCACCGATATACAACATCGGCGCTTCGTCCCGCTCGCCCTCGCCGATAACGACCGTACCGCGAATATTGAGGCCGTTCAGCGCTTCGCGCATGGCATCGACAGCGGCCTGATCGGCCTCTTTTTCGTCACCTCGGCCCATCCAGCGCGATGCTGCCAGCGCCGCCGCTTCGGTCACTCGGACCGCCTCGAGCGCTAGATTGCGTTCCATGTTTCCGGATTTGTCGCTCATTTCTTCCCCCCGACAATTCCGTCTTTTATAGGCATGGAGTCTAGCTTCGTTCAATCCTTATCACTTGCATTGGCGCTTGAATCGCATCCAAAGCCGCAATTTTTTTCATTGCTGCATTCATTGCCCGCTCAGTGGTCTCATGAACGGTTAAAACAACGGGCACTGCTTCGGTCTCGGACCGTGTGCGTTGGATGACGCCTTCGATGGAAATTTCGTGATCGCGGAGGGTAGCTGATATGTCGGCTAACACACCGGGCCGGTCATAGACCATCATGCGAACGAAATAGGGGCCCGCGTGGCTCTCCATCGGCGCAGCCGGCAGTGATTCGAGACTATCCGCTGGAATGCCAAATACAGGCGAAATACGTCCGCAGGCAATGTCGACGATATCGGCGACGACTGCGGATGCAGTCGGTCCACCGCCGGCACCTGCGCCCTCGAGCATGGTCGGCCCAACGAAATCACCTTCGATCGCAACCCCATTCAATACGCCCTCGATTGCTGCGATCGGTGCCGAAATAGGAACCATCGTCGGATGCACCCGCTGGCGAATGCCATCGTCGGTACATTCAGCGATGCCCAGCAACTTGATCCGATATCCCAGCTCGTCAGCAAAGGCGATGTCGTCTTCGGTAATAGAGCGAATACCCTCCACATGGACGCCGTCGAAGTCGACCTCCGAGCCAAACGCAAGGCTGGACAAAATAGCGAGCTTGTGGGCCGCATCTATTCCATCGATATCGAAGCTGGGATCGGCCTCGGCATACCCGAGTTCTTGGGCCTCGGCGAGTACGTCATCGAAAGCTCGGGCACTTTCGCGCATGGCGGTCAAAATGTAATTGCAGGTACCGTTCAGAATACCCTGAATGCGGGTCACGCGGTTGCCGGTGAGCCCTTCACGCAAAGCTTTAACCACCGGGATACCGCCCGCAACGGCAGCTTCGTAAGCAAGTGAAACGCCAGACTTCTCTGCCGATTTGGCAAGTTCGGTGCCGTGAAGAGCGATCAACGCTTTGTTGGCGGTTACAACATGACGTCCGGCGGCGATAGCGCCTTCGCAAACCGTCTTGGCAATGCCGTCACTACCCCCGATTAATTCCAATACGAGGTCGCAGTCGGCCTTCGCAGCCATCTCAGCCGCATCCTCGTACCATTCGATGTCGGCAAGATCGAGACCGCGATCCCGGCTCTTGTCACGGGCCGAGACCGCAGTGACCTGGACCGGTCGGCGCGCCCGTTCGGCCAGTAAATCGCCGTGGGTTTGCAGGATTCTAAGCGACCCGGCGCCCACCGTCCCGAGCCCGGCGATAGCAATTTTAAGCGGCTCGGTCATTCCGCGACAGCCTTGCTTCCGCTGGATTCAAGATATTTGTCTGTATTTCCAAGGAAAATCTTGATGTTGCGGACCGCTTGGCGAATACGTTGGGTATTTTCCACGAGCGCCAGTCGGCAATAACCCTCGCCATGCTCACCGAAGCCGACACCCGGGGACACGGCGACCTTCGCCTCCGACAGAAGTAATTTCGAGAATTCCAATGATCCCATTTCCTGGAAAGCCGGGGGCACCGGGGCCCAGGCGAACATGGTGGCTTGCGGGCTCGGAACCTCCCAGCCCGCATTCGCTAAGCCGTCGATCAATACATCGCGACGATCGCGGTAAAGATCCCGCATTTGCTCGACGCATTCCTGGGGACCGTTCAGCGCCGCTGTCGACGCCACCTGGATTGGTGTGAATGCACCGTAATCGACATAAGATTTGACCCGTGCCAGAGCACCTATCAGCTTTCTGTTACCGGCTGCAAAGCCCATCCGCCAACCGGGCATCGAATAGGTCTTACTCAGCGAAGAAAACTCCACCGCGATGTCTCGTGCGCCTTTGACCTGCAAAATCGACGGCGGCGGACCGCATTCGAAATAAACTTCCGAATAAGCAAGGTCGGACAAGATCCAGATTTCGTGCCGGCGGCAAAAATCGACAATTTCTTCGAAGAAATCCAACGAGACCACTTCTGCCGTCGGATTAGAGGGAAAATTGATCACCACGGCTAACGGTTTGGGAATAGTCCGCACGACGGCGCGCTCGAGCGCGGCCATAAATGCAGCCCTTGTTTCCGGCGTAGACGCATAGGCAGGCAAGTGCCGCACCGATCCACCGGCAATGATGAAGCCAAAAGCATGAATTGGATAGGACGGATTGGGCGCTAGGATGACATCACCGGGACTGGTTATCGCCTGGGCCAGATTTGCGAGCCCTTCTTTCGAGCCTAGAGTGGCAATGACCTCGCGTTCGGGATCGAGATCGACGTTGAATCGGCGCTGATAATATCCCGCCATTGCCTTCCTCAAGCCCGGAATCCCACGGCTATTGGAATAGCGGTGGGTTTTCGGATCCTGCACGCATTCCACCAATTTTTCGACGATATGCGGGGGCGTGGGACTGTCCGGATTTCCCATACCGAAATCGATAATATCATCGCCCACGGCGCGCGCTTCGGCCTTCATCTGGTTCACTTCCGTGAACACGTAAGGCGGCAGCCGTTTTATGCGATAAAAGTTATCGTCCATGATTCAATCCAGTTGAAAATTGGCTCGATTTCGAAATCAAGGGCCGCTTATGTAACGCTGCGAGCGCAATCCGTCGAGGCCGAAATTGCTGCAACCGGCTTCTAAGAGCCCCCAGCATAATCCAAAAACACCTCGGCCCGCCGATTTCCGGCCTCGCCAGTGGCGGAATATTCCGCATATACGGGGTTTTCCGCACCATGCGCGGACACGTCGATATATTCCGCCGGTACCCCTCGACGGATAAGTTCCGCCGCCACTGCGTTAGCTCGATCGAGTGAC
>DLVK01000049.1:0-2579 GCA_003444235.1 Rhodospirillaceae bacterium | reverse complement strand
GTGGAATCCGTTTGAAACTTCGTAGGACGACACCACATCCTTGAAATTTGTCTTGCCGATTTCGCGGAGCGTGCGACTTGGCAATTCGCTCCATTCCGAAAGTTCGATAAAACGGTCAAGCCAGCCGATGCGAAAAATGTCTTCTTGAGCATGAGTTTCGCGTTCCGGAAAACAGACGACCGCTAGCAGGTCTGGCACCAGTTCGCCGGACTCTGGCCAAATCGTGTCCGCCATGAAGCCTCGCTGATAGGCAAACGGATCGTGACCCTGCGCTTCGGCCATGTCAGTGAGCGTGCACGGAGCCGTATGTTGGGGAATGGTCTCATAGCGCACCGACAATCGACCCTTGCTCGTACTCATCAATTCGCACATTTGCGTTGACGTTATGGCGCAGAAATCGATGTCTTCGATCGAGAGGTTTGCCTCATCGAGTGCGAGATCGATCGTCCCCGCGTCCAGCGTCATCGCCCGCTTAACCCGGCTATGGCGCTCTCGCATGACATAAGCCTCGATCCGGCCGTCATTGAGAACGACGGCGGAGGCATCATGCCCGAAGTTGAGTCCTAGTATTTTCATTCGGGACCGAGCGTTCTCTCAGTTGATGGCATCGCGAAAGGAGCATATAGCAACGGTTGCAGTTTGTATTTGGAGATTTGAAAAATCGGCCTGCCTCGTGGGCGTTTTTCATACGGACAAAAAATTTTTATGGGTAAAGAGCACTCTCAACCAATTCTCGACGGCGATCCTAATATCATCAAGGAATGTCGCCACGGCCCTATGATCTATAACCGTCACGACCAGTATGTCGGCCGTTCTCTTCATGAATACGGCGAATACAACGAAGAAGAATCCGATGCGCTTTGCGGTCTCCTCGACGAGGGTGACGTGGTTCTCGAAATCGGCGCCAATATGGGCAGCCATACGGTCGCGTTGGCGAAAGCGGTTGGGCGTACGGGAAAGGTTTATGCGTTCGAACCGCAGATGCCTTTGTTTCACCTGTTGGCGGGCAACGTTGCTCTCAACGGACTTTTCAATGTTTTTACGTACAATCTCGCGATTGGGGCCCGTGAAGGTACAATCAAGGTGCCCCCACTTGACTACAAGAATACCGGTAATTTCGGCGCTTTGTCGTTGGAAGAAAATCAAAACGGTACTCAGGTGCTACTTAAGCCTTTGGACGTTTTGGCCGGGAACCTTTCCAAATGCAAACTGATCAAAGTGGACGTGGAGGGCATGGAATTAGAAGTTTTGCAAGGCGGACAAAAATTGATCGAGCGCCATCAGCCGGTTCTTTATGTCGAAAACGACCGCAAGGAAAAATCGAAAGCCCTGTTGGAATTCGTCATGTCGATCGGTTATCAGCCCTACTGGCATTTGCCACGCCTTTTTAATCCGAAAAATTTCTTCGAAAACGAACACGACATTTTCGGCGACGTGCCGAATTTGGTATCTGCCAACGTTCTATGCGCGCCAAGTTGGCTTGTGGTCGATGGAATGGATGACCACAAGATCCAAGATACGGACTCCTGGTACACCAGATAGATTCGGGCACGTTCGCCCAGTCGATTGTTTATGCGCGCGGGTGGTTCTCAAAGGCCGCTGCTTTCGCTAGCATTCAGCCGAATTTGATTGGTACACGCTCCCAAGTTGGAACCATGACAGAAGAGTGGAGACTAGACGGCCCTGCGACGGGCCCAGGCGTTTGGACCTCGGCCGATCTCGAGCGGGATAAGTCGTGGCTTTACGAGCTCGCGCCCTCCGAGGTGGATGAGATCGATAACGCCCTTGGCCACGCATTGGCGCTGGATAAAGAAATAACCGATCTCACCCGAGAGGATTTTCCGATCCCCGAGACCGAAGCACGTATCGGCGAAGTCGTCGATCAGGTGGAAAACGGACGTGGTGTGGCTTTGCTGCGTGGCATCCGGCTCGGTGACTATTCCCGCTATGAGGCGCGAGTGCTGTTCTGGTGCATCGGTCGTTATATCGGCGAAACGCTGGTGCAAAACCCCCAAGGCAAGCTGCTGCACGAGATCGAGGATATCGGCAACGACTATCACGGAAATAATGTGCGCGGTCATTCGACCAATGCCCGGCTTCGACCACATGTGGATCCGAGCGACATCGTAGGCCTGTTTTGCATCCACCCCGCGAAGGAAGGGGGGCTCAGTACCGTTTCGAGTGCGCTCACGATCTATAACGAGATACTTGAGAACCATCCGGAATACCTGGACCCGCTCTACCGCGGGTTTCGCATCGACTATGCCGGCAAAGGCCCGACCGATGCGCCGGATCTCGTCTCGGCTTGGCGTATTCCCGTTTATAGCTATTTCGGCGGCCGGCTCACCGCGTACTACAACGCAAAGCAATTCGAACGCGGGGCGGAGAAGACCAACGAGGGGCTAAGCGATCTCGCGCGGGAAGCTATCCTGCATATGGAGGAATTGGCCTTGAGGCCCGATGTTCGGTTCAGCATGGGCTTCCGGGCTGGCGATATCCAGTTGCTCAACAACTATATGATTCTTCATGCGCGGACCGAATATCAGGATTGGGAAGAGGAAAGCCGCAAACGTCTTTTA
>DLVK01000056.1:0-11930 GCA_003444235.1 Rhodospirillaceae bacterium | reverse complement strand
TCCACGCCTCGAACTTCAGCGCCGAGGGCCTTGCTCGTTGGGATAATTTCTAAGTTGTCGACCGAATTCGCGCTCATTTCATGCCCTCTCCCTCAAGGGCCAATTCGCTTTTGGGTCTATTCAGCGGCGGCGTTATTCTCCCATGCGGAAATTACCGGATCGCCTTTGATCAAAGTGCGGTGCAATACGCGTTTTTGAGTCGGGTTCACTGCGGTGCGCCGATGCATCACCGCGCGATTGTCCCATTGCAAAATGTCTTTGGTGCGCCAGCTATGGGACCAGACATATTTTTCTTGGGTCGCATGGGCCCAAAGTTGGTCCATCAGTTCCTCGCCATCATCACCCGGCATCTCGACGATATAGGTGGACGGATAATTCCAACGCCGCCCCAGGAACAACACACGCTTGCCCGTCAACGGGTGGATACGCACGATCGGATGCACCGGCCCGTCGATCTCCTCTTGGCTCTCCGGCATGGTTCGGTGCGGGTGGACAAGGTTCGCAGTGGTCCGTGAGCCGTCATGCATCATATGCTTGCCTTCGATGACTTCCTTCATATCGTCCGGCATATCTTCGTAGGCAAGAACCTGATTGCAGAACATGGTATTGCCGCTGTCATCGTCGGGAATGATTTCGGCCCACAACAGCGTTCCGGTCGGCGGCACCTCCACATACGTATTATCCGAGTGCCAGCGAATTTCGTGGCTGCCGATACCGCGGTTATGCTGGGTCGGCTTGCCGTCATCGTCGAGGTTGGATACGTAGTTGATCCGCATGTCGGTGGGGCTACCCTTGCCCGCGTCCTTCATGCCGATCTCGCGGCGTTGCTGGCGCGCGCCGGCAGCCTGATGACCGCCGAAATAGCCTGAGTATTTGATGATATCCTCATCGGTCAAATCCTGGTCTCGGTACAGCAGAACCAAATGTTCGCCCCAGGCCTCGGTAACCTTTTCGATCACGTCGTCGGGCATGTCTTGGCTCAGATCGAGCCCGCGCACCTCGGCGCCTAGCGCCTCACCGGTCGGAATGATTTCAATATTTTCGACAGAATTCACGGTCATTAATGTCTCCTATTCCGCTTACTCCGCGGCAGCTTCGCCGGTCCAAGCCGAAACGACCGGCTCACCCTTGATTAACGTACGATGCATTACCCGCGGCGAGGCGGGGTTTACTGCAGTCCGCCGATGCATCACCGCACGATTGTCCCACATGACGAGATCGCCCGGGGTCCAGTCCTGCACCCAAACGTATTTTTCGTTGGTCGCGTGGGCCCAAAGGCGGTCCATCAATTCTTCACCCTCGTCGCCGGGGATTTCCACGATATAGGTGGACGGATAATCCCAGCGGCGGCCAAGGAACAAGGCACGCTTGCCGCTTGGCGGGTGAATGCGCACAACCGGATGAACCGGCCCCTCGATCTCCGCCTGGGTCTCCGGCGCGCTCAGGCCTAAATGAACCTTGTTGGCCGTATTGCGTGAACCATCATGCATCATATGTTTGCCTTCGATGGTCTGCTTAAGATCGTCCGGCAATTCCTCATAGGCAAGGATCTGGTTGCAGAACATGGTCTGCCCCGATCCGTCGATGGGAATCTTCTGACCCCAAAGCAAGGTCGCGGTAGGCGGGACCTCTACATAGGTATTGTCCGAATGCCAGCGGAGCTCATAGGCACCATTGCCGCGCGGGGTCGCGCTCGGTTTTCCGTCGAAGTCGAGATTGGTGACGTAGTTTATCCGGGGGTCCTTGGTATTATTTTTCGAATGTTCGCCGAAGCCCATCTTCCGCCGGCGCATGCGCGCCCCACTCGGCTGCTGACCGCCCCAATAGTCAGAGAGTGCGAGCAATTTTTCGTCGGGCAGTTCCTGGCCCGGAAATCTTAGCACCAGATGCTCGGCCCAGATTTCGTTGAGACGCTCGAGGACTTCGTCTGTCAGCGGCTGAGACAAATCAATGCCAACCACATCGGCGCCAAGTGCAGCGCCGGTCGGCGTGACTTCGATGGCTTCGACGCTATTGGCGCTCATCGGATCTCCTATTCCGCCGCCGCCTGGTTGCCCCAGGCCGAAATGATCGGCTCGCCTTTTACCAACGCCCGATGCATCACCCGTGCTTGCGTGTGGTCCACCGGATTGCGTTGATGCATGGTGCAACGGTTGTCCCAGAGAATGAGATCATGGGGCTGCCAATCATGAGTCCATTTAAGGTGATCTTGGGTCGCATGGGCCCAGAGCTGTTCCAGCACCGCATCGCCATCCTCATCGGGCATTTCAGCAATATAACTCGATTTACCCTCGTAGCGCCGGCCGAGGAATAGGCACTTTCGACCAGTCAACGGATGAATGCGCACGATGGGGTGAGCCGGGCCGGTGATTTCTTCGCGGCTTTCCGGTTCTTGCGCGGTCGGACGCAGTTTGCCGGCGGTATTGCGAAGATTGTCGTGACAAATATGCTTGCCTTCGATCAATTCTTTGAGTTCGTCAGACAGCTCGTCATAGGCTTGGTATTGGTTGTTGAAGGAGGTTTCGCCGCCACCGTTTGTGGGCACGATCTCGGACCAAAGAAGCGTCCCGCTCGGCGGCACGTCCACATAGGAATTGTCCGTGTGCCAGTACGCCTCCAAACTGCCGATACCTTCGGTTTCCTTGGTCGGTTTACCGTTTTTGTCGAGATTCGAAACCAGGCTGATTCCTGCCTTCTTGGCCACCCGGTGGCTTTCGCCAGCCTTAAATCCCGCTTTCAGAAAAAACGCTCTGCTGCCCGCCACTTGCTGCCCGCCAAACAAATCGGCGACACCGAGAATATCATCGTCGGATAACTTCTGATTGCGGAACAAAAGCACCAAATATTCGCCCCATAGCTCGACCAGCCTGCCCTTGACATCGTCCGGTACCGGCCGAGTGAGGTCCAGACCTCGAACTTCCACTCCCAAAGGCGCTTCTGCGGGCACAACTTCGATGGAATCGACGGTATTTTCAGCCTCTGCCGCCATGGACGTTCTCCTCATATGTCTTGCGGATACTACCCGCGGGTCATCTGAATTAACCGCTCTGGCGCCGCAACTTTTATTGTCAAAGAATGTACTATTTAATCACGATTCGAGACCCATAACCAGTCAGCGAGGAACCAATGCGAGCCTTGGAAGTATTGGAATTCGGCGGCCCGGAAATGCTTCAGGTGCGCGATGTACCGGTCCCCGAACCGGGCGATGACGAAGTCCTGGTGAAGACCGCCTATGCGGGGGTGAATTTCACCGATATCTACCGCGCCCGGGGCGATTACAAGGATTCACCCACCTATCCGACCCCGCTTCCCTATCGGCTGGGCGTCGAAGGTTGCGGTTGGATTGAGGCGGCGGGAAAAGACGTTACTCAAGTTAAAGAGGGCGACAGGGTCGCATTCACCCGAGTTCACGGAAGTCAGGCTGACTATGCGGCGATTCCGGCGATCCGGGCGACTAAATTGCCCGACGACGTGTCGTTCCAACAGGGAATCGCGGTCATGTCCCACGGCATTACCGCCCACTATCTGGCTCATGACGCCTATCCAATTGATAATACGAGTAAATGTTTGATCCATGCGGCGGCCGGCGGAGTCGGGCAAATCCTCGTGCAATTAGCCAAAAAACAGGGCGCGGAAGTATTCGCCACCGTCGGCAGCGCCGAAAAGGTGGAGATCGCCAAAAGTCGCGGTGCCGATCACGTGATCGAATATTCGGAAGTGAACTTTCGCGACGAGGTAATGCGTCTCACCGACGGCGGGGGCGTCGATGTGGTCTATGATTCGGTCGGTAAAGACACGCTCATCAAATCACTGAACTCACTAAGAAAACGTGGATATTGCGTCCTCTACGGCCATGCGTCGGGAAAGGTAGAGAATTTCGATCTACTGGAGCTCGCCGAAGCCGGATCGGTCTTTATCACACGGCCGCATCTGCAACATTACGTACCCACGGAAGAAGCCTACCAAGCCCGGGCGCAAGATCTGCTGAATTGGCTGCGAGACGGCAGCATTCAGGTCACCATCGATAAAATCTATCCGCTTGAGCAAGCGGCGGATGCGGTAGGGCGGCTCATAAACCGGCAGAGCAAGGGAAAAATCTTGTATGAGCTGGCGGGAGAGGGTTAAGCCGCCCGCAATATGGCGGCCGCTACCTCAGTGAACACTGTCATTCTTTTCCCGTTCGGCTTTTGCTTCCGCCACCTGTTTTGCCTTGGCGTGCTCGGCTTCCTCGTCGAGCCCTTCAATCAGCGCCTCGATCCAGTCCCGGCTGATATCTCGGGTGATAAATACGATCCGACTGCGCTCATCTTCATCGGGCCATTTCTCGAGCCAGGCCACCGGATGCATCAAATGTTGCACCGCGTGAATCACTGCCGGCCGGCCCGGATGTTCAGTGATGTTGATGATGCCTTTAACCCGAAGCAAATCTTCGCCCCGATGCTCGAATAAAATCTGCATCAGCATATTGACCGCAAGCACGCTGATCGGTTTCTCGCGGGTGACGCAATAGGCCTGGATGTGATCGTCGTGACGATTGACGTCGTGATGGTGGTGGTGACCGAAATGATCGTGCCCACCGTGGCTATGATCGTGCTTTTCTCCGTGATCATGTCCATCTCCGTGACGTGCCTGGCCGACCGCCTCGAGCGCTTCCTGGGCGAGATAGGCCTCCTCCTTCAACCAACCGGCAACGTCGGAGGTTTTGGTTTCGGGGTTGTAATAGCCGGTGTTGAAAAGGTCGTTCGGGTCCGCGTCGCCATTCTCGACCTTGATGATCGGGGCCGCTGGGTTGAGATGCTTGAGACGGTCGCGCAACGGCATAACGCTATCGGCGACATCGGTCTTGGTCAGCAGGAGACGGTCGGCGACCGCGGCCTGTTTTACCGCTTCCTTATGGTTGTCGAGCGTTGTCTGCCCGTTGACCCCATCGATTACCGTCAACACTCCGTCGAGCTTGAAGCAATCGATCAACGTCGGATCGTTGAGCAAGGTATGGATAATCGGCGCCGGATCCGCGAGTCCGGTCGTCTCGACGACGACGCGCTTGAATCGAGGAATGTCCCCGCTTTCGCGTTTTTCATAGAGTCGTCGCATTGTTTCCAGCAAATCGCCACGCACGGTGCAACAAAGGCAGCCGGAATCGAGCTGAACGATATTTTCCTCAGTGCTTTCGAGCAAATGATGATCGAGCCCGATTTCGCCGAATTCGTTGATCACCACGGCAGTGTCTGACAGCTCCGGCTTTTTCAGGAGCGATGCCAGCAAGGTCGTCTTGCCGCTTCCGAGAAAACCCGTCAGCACGGAAACCGAGATCAGTTCTTCGGGAGGCACGTGCTTGGACAAGGTCAAACCGTGCCTTTCGCATCTTGAATTGCCCGCCAGACCCGCTCGGGCGTTGTCGGCATATCCAAATGACGAATACCGAGGGGCGCCAACGCATTGGCCACAGCATTCGCAACGCATGGCAGGGCGCCGACGGTGCCCGCCTCGCCGGCCCCCTTGATGCCGGTCGGGTTGGTCTTGCACGGCACGGGGTTCGACCCCACTTCGATCGAGCTGAGATCGTCGGCGCGCGGCATGCAATAATCCATAAAGCTACCGGTCAGGAGCTGGCCGTCTTCATCGTAATGAATATTTTCAAACAAAACCTGTCCCAACCCTTGGGCAACACCGCCGTGGATTTGACCCTTGAGCAGCAACGGATTGACGACGACACCCACATCGTCGACGACCGAATATTTCAGCACGTCGATGGCGCCGGTGTCCGGGTCCACTTCAAGCTCGCAAATATGGGTGCCGTTGGGAAAGGTCTCGGATTCCGGCAAATAGGAATACATCTCGTCGAACCCAACCTCCACATCGTGGGGGATTCGGTTCGGCATAAACGACATTTGCGCCACGTCCATAATATCGACCGACCTATCGGTTCCGACGACGGTGAATTCACCATCGGCAAATTCGATGTCCTCGACCGCAGCCTCGAGATTATGAGCTGCAATCTTCTTTCCCTTGGCGACAATTTTATCCGACGCAAAGTAGATCGCCGCACCCCCAAGCTCCGCCGAGCGCGAACCGCCGGTTCCTTCACCCATGGATACCTGATCCGTGTCGCCCTCGATCATCCGTATGCGATCCACCGGCACGCCGAGCCGGTCGGACAAAATTTGCTTGAAGGTGGTGTCGTGACCTTGGCCGTGACTGATCGTGCCCATCAACAACAGCACGGAACCCGCCTTGGTGAACCTAATCTCCGCATGCTCGAACCGCCGCCGCCCGCCTGCCTGTTCGATGGTGTTCGAAATGCCGATACCACGCAATTTTCCGCGGGCTTCCGCCTCGGACCGGCGGGCCTCGAATCCGGCGTAGTCGGACATTTCGAGCGCCATATCGAGACCCTTTTCGAAATCGCCGGAATCGTAATTGAAGGACAACGGGGTTTGATAGGGAAAAGCATCTTTCGGAATCAAATTTCGCCGCCGCAACTCCGCCGGATCGACATCGAGTTCATACGCGGCGAGATCGATCAGGCGTTCGATGATATAGGCCGCTTCGGGACGCCCGGCCCCGCGATAGGGCGCTGTGCTGGCGGTGTTGGTCAGCACCGCATCCACATGCACATGCATCGCCTCGGTCGTATAGGTGCCCGCCATGGTGCCGAGATTGCCGATCGGCGGATTGGGGCCGCGGGAGGCGACATATGCGCCGAGATTAGCCAGCGTCTTGCAGCGTACTCCTAGGAACTTGCCGTCTTTATCAAGCGCCAGCGCGGCTTCGCTAACGTTATCGCGGGCATGGGTGTCGCTGATGAAGGACTCCGATCGCGGCGCATACCACTTGACCGGTCTGCCCAGACGTTTCGCCGCCCACAGCACCAGTACATATTCGGGATAGGTGCCGCCTTTCATGCCGAAACTGCCACCGACATCGTCGGCAATGATACGGAACAGATATTCCGGCTCGCCGAAGATGTTCTCGGCGAGGTCCGCACGGATATTATGGGGCTGTTGTAGACCGGTATGGAGAACATAGCGGCCTTCATGCTTATCAAACTCACCGATGCAACCGCGATTTTCCATCGAATTGGTGGACACCCGGCTAATGACAAAGTTCTGCTCGATTATCACATCGGCTTTGGCGAAAGCGGCTTCGGTCGCCGCGGCATCCCCGACCTCATGGGAAAAAGAAACATTGTCCGGGCATTCGTCCCATACCGGCACCGCGTCGGCACTCACCGCTTCCGCAGTCCCGATCATCACCGGCAACGGCTCGTAATCCACCTCGATCAGTTCCGCTGCATCCTTGGCCTGGTTCAGCGTATCGGCGACGACGAACGCAATCTGATCGCCGACGCATCGAACCTTATCCGTGACCAGCGCCGGGCGGGGAGGACGAAAGATCGGCGATCCGTCGGTGCGTTTGGCTCCGCCGAAATCGGTAATGATCCCTTGCAAACCTTCGGCTTCGAAATCCGCACCGGTCAAAACCAATTGCACCCCGGGAGCCGCTTCGGCGACGGTGGTGTCGATACTCTTGATCGTCGCATGGGCGAAGGGCGAGCGGAGAATGTAGCCATAGGCCATATCGGCAAGCCGGATATCATCCACGTAGCGCCCGGCGCCTTTCAATAGGCGCGGATCTTCCGTGCGCGGTACCGCTTGCCCGATGGCGTAACGAACCATGATTTCCCCGCTGTCCGATTTCTCCGCTATAGTGCGGCGCTTCTAGTCCTTTAGCGATAGCAAATGCAACCCAGCCCTACAATGCGCAACGGCGCGCTCTACCGATGACCGGCGCCGAACCCATCTATACCGAAATTTCGCTGCTTACCTACGGCGTGATTGCGCTTGCCGCCTTCGTCGGCGCGGTACTGGCATCGATGAGCGGCACCGGATCGAGCCTGTTGCTGGCCCCGGTGCTGGTGCCGGTATTCGGCGTTAAGGCGCTGCTGCCGATAATCGCGGTCGGGTCGCTTTTCGGCAATATCGCCCGGGCATGGGTTTACCGCGAATGGATCGATCGAAAGACGTGTTTGAAAATCAGCATTTTTTGCGTTCCGGGCGTTATCTTTGGCGTTTTGATCTACGATTGGCTGGACCAACGGACGCTACTCGCGGTGATCGGCGCATTCATGATTCTGTCGGTTCCGGTGCGACGTTGGTCGGACCATCTGGAAATCAAACCGAGTAACCGCGGCATGATCGGGGGCAGCCTCGGTTATGGCGTGATCGCAGGCGCGCTGCCTTCGGGTGGGGTGGTGCTGGTTGCGATGCTGCTTGGATTCGGCTTGCGGGGCGGGGCGGTGCTTGGCACGGACTCGGTTATTTCGATCGTCACCAACCTCGCCCGTGTCGGCGGGTTCGGCTCGGTCGATCTGCTGAACGAGCAATATCTCATCCTCGGCCTTCTGATCGGCGCCGCCAACATCCCTGCAGCGCTGGTGGCGCGGTTCCTGGTCACGCGCATGGGCCTTAAACTGCATACGGTGCTGCTCGACGGCATCGTGACCTTGACCGGAATTTATTTCATCTACCAAGCTGTGCGTGCGTGGCTGTACCCGGCAACGTGACAGAACTTCAGGAGGTCACCGAATGAGGATTCGTGACCGCATCGGCATCGATATCGGCGCCAAAATGCCTGTCGAACAAGGCATCGATTGGGCTCATCGGCACGAGGTTCGATACATAGATTTCCGCATCGACACCTCACCTGTTTCTTTCGATGAAATGACACCTGCGCGTTGCGCCGCAATCAAGGACACGCTTGCCGAAACCGGAATCGCGATGGGGCTGCATACACTTTCCGCGGTTAATATCGCCGAGTTTTCACCGCATCTTTCGGAAGCCGCCGACGCATACCTTCGCTCCTACATCGACATCGCCAAGGCAACTGGCGCCGGCTGGGTGGAAATTCACGCTGGGCTCCATTTTACCGACGACAAAGTTCAGCGGATGGGAGCAAGCCTGGAGCGTATCAAGCGAACGGTGGGCTATGCCGAGGAAAAAGACGTAACGCTGCTATTGGAAAACCTAAACTGGGAGCCGGATCATGCGGAGGTTCACTATCTCGCGCACAATCTGGAGGAGTGTCACTTCTATTTCGACGCGATCGATTCCCCCCATCTTCGCTGGGCTTTCACGATAAATCACGCGGACCTGTTACCCGTTGGCATCGACGGCTTCATCGACGGAATGGATTTATCGCGCTGCGACGAAGTACGAGTTGCCGACAGTCACGGAGAATATGAGGAGCATCTACCGCCAGGCGAGGGGCGGATCGACTGGCAGCATGCGTTCGACCTGCTGGAGAACCACCCGGAGTTCGACGCTCACTATATGTGCGCGTTCGGCTCGCTCGAAGTGATGCTGCAAGGCCGCGAATATCTGGCCAAGGAAGCGGAAACGGCTCTTAGAAAATCAAAGTCAAAACCCGTATAGCTTGGCCGGATTCTCGACGAAGATCATCTGACGAATTTTTTCGTCCGGGACCCAACCCAACATCGGATCGAGACAATCCGCGTCTTCGGGTTTGTCATCGAGCGGAAAATGCGGATGGGGCCAATTGGCTGCCCAGACCAACCTATCGGGACGCGCCTCCACAAGCGCACGAACATGATCCGATACGTCGGCGTAATCCGGCGCGGCACCGTCTTTACCGTGATAGCCGCCGGCGGACATATAATAGGGTGCCGATATCTTTACCCAACCGCGACCGGTCTCCAGAAACTTCAACAACGCCTGGAAGCCCTTGTCACTCGCTGGCTCGCCGCTGCCGATGCGTCCGATATGATCGACCACGCAATCCACCGGCAAATCATGGAACATTGCCACCGCTTCTTCGAGCCAGGCACCCTCATTCTGAAACTGGATATGCCAACCGAGCGGGGCGACTTTTTCGGCCATTGCCGGCGCGTCGGCGAGAGTAAAGTCGTCCACCATCATAAAAAACCGCAAGCCTCGTATGCCTTGATCGTGGAAAGCTTTCAGTTCGTCGGCTGATACGTCCTTTTTGGTCACGCAAATACCGCGCGTGGTCTCTAATCCGCGAGCAGCTATCGCATCCAGCGTACACCGGTTGTCGGGACCGTAGGCGGCCGGCTGTACGATCACTGAGCGCTCGAAACCAAGCCGCGCCAGCATTTCGTTGTAAGCCTCTAGGGAACAGACCGGCTCGCCCGACCGGCCGGGCCAGAGCGGATAATTTGATCGTGGTCCATAAATATGCGAATGCGTTTCGCAGGAATTAGCTGGTACTTTCAGGCGCGGCTGGCGGCCGGCGCCGGTCATTTCTGGCTCTGCCATCTTCGGTCTCTCGCACTCCAAGGGTCTGTCCGGTCCGCACTATAAGACGGTATGATGCGCCAAAATAGCGGGGATCGGGATGGCGATCGACTACAAGCTCATTGGACCTGGATTTGCGGCGGAAATCAGCGGCGTCGATTTGGCGGAGGACTGGTCCGATAAAACGATCGAGCGCGTACGCGAGATTTGGTTCGACCATAAGCTGGTGATCTTCCGCAATCAGAATCTCGAAGATAAAGATCTCGAAAGATTTGTAGGGCATTTCGGCGAAATTTTCGTCCACATACGCTCGCAATTCCATTCCTCCGGAAATCCCGGCATCACATTGGTATCGAACGTCAAGAAAGAGGGGAAACCTATCGGTGCGCTGGGCGATTACGGCATTGGCTGGCACTGCGACCAGATTTATCGCGAGCAGCCGGCCTTTTCGACCATTCTCTATGGTGTGGAAATACCTTCGGAAGGCGGCAACACTTTGATTTGCGATCTCGCGCAGGCCTACGCGAAGATGCCAACCGATTTGAAAGCGAAGATCGATGGCAAGCGTGCGGTCTATTCGATTGCCAAGATCACCGAGAAACGCGACTACGCAACGACTCAAAAGCAGCAGGCCGCTTCGCCCGATGTGGCCCATCCCTTGGTACGCCGCCATCCTTACACCGGACGGCCGTCGCTTTTCTTCAGCCCGGATCATACGGTGCGGATCGACGGCATCGCTGAGGACGAGCAGGAAGAAGTTCAGCGCCAGCTGGTCGATTGGGCCAGTCAGGAACGCTTCGTCTATGAGCATTCCTGGCAAATTGGCGATGTCATCATGTGGGACAATAGTTCGACTATGCACCGTCGCGGGGGTTTCCCAAGTAGCGAACGCCGGTTGTTAAAAAGAACCGGATTTATGCTGCCTGAAGATTTGGCGACGCCGCTTCCCGCCGAAACTTAAGGTAAAATTTTAGACGCCTTTCCGACTCGGATGTCATTTTCACCGGGATTCCGCCGATTCGGTCATAATTTTCGTCAGAAATTTGGGATTAGTCGAAGAACCGTATTCGATTCAATTTATCATGACATCGAAAGGGGTTAGGCAAACAATTCCCATGTATCAGTGCTTGTGGACAAACTCTTTACTTGCAGCGATTCCACGAAACGACTACAGGATAGAGTATGTCGGAAGTAAAAAACCTCAATATATGCGAATTAGGCCGATGAAAAACAATATACGCGTGGCTCCTGGCAATCGATATCGCAAGGCGGATGAAACGGAACTGATTTGGGTAGTCAAGAATGTGTACACCCCAAACGGCTTCGAGACCCATGTCCGCGCCTATCCGGACAACGACCCTAGTGACGTAAGGCTATATGCCGCCTCGGTTTTTGGTGATCCGCGGTTTTTCGAAGCGGTTCATGTTCAGGTCGAAAGTGAGACCGTGGCAAAAGCCAAAGGTCCGCTATTCGCTGAACCGGCTGCATTAAAGCAGCCGAATAGGCTTTCGCGCGATACCAATTTAATCGAGGTCCTATTCGTGGCACAGCAATGCTTGACGGAAGCGTAGCTTCATAAGCACCCCATCTCGGGTTTTAGGTACCTGTGGCGACGGGCCCTCGCTGATCTTGAAAACGAGAAATACCGGACCC
>DLVK01000510.1:0-4423 GCA_003444235.1 Rhodospirillaceae bacterium | reverse complement strand
TTCTAACCGGGTTGAATCTCCACGTTAGCGCCAGCGAGGCCGCGACGTCGATCGTCTGGCCGGCCGTGCGATCGAGCCAATGGTCGCCGAAAAAGGTAAATGGCTCACCAACAGTCGCGAAAATTTCCCCCTGTCATCGTAAAAGGGCAGAATCAAGCGCTGGCAATCCTTAATCGGCCCTTCCTCCGGCGGTATGTGCGTGGTGTGATAAATCTTTCCGGATTCCGCCGCGGCCAAAAACAACCCGTGAAAAACGACTACGAGGTTTTCGCCTTCGAGCGGCAGATAATCGCCAGTCTTGTCAGTGCCATAGCGATCTGCCACCGAGGAGCCGAAGATTAAGAATTTCATCGCCTGGCCTTCGTCGAACGCGAGCACGTGAAGATTGCCAGCGAGCTTGGGGAAGTCGAGGATATCGAACGCCCCCCACAGCGGGCGTTCATTTTCTGCTTTGGCCTCTTGATACATGCTCCAAAGAGCGTGCACGCCCTCATGCGTAATATTTTCCGCAACGGGGTTTTCGATGATATTTGCGTCGCTTGATCCGAAACGATCAAAGAAATCGCAGACATCAGCAAGCTTTCCGTTTAGTGCCAGGTCGGAAACGTGCTTTGCAGTCAACATGTTAACCACAAATTAACAACTCCTTAGCGCGTGTACGAACGATTTATCATCAACTCAAGATGGTTGGATCATCAGGCCCTCAGAACGACGACTCTTCGTCCATAATCACGTTGGATTAATTCCGTTGCGACAGCCATGCGGGTTTCGCTAGAGTTCAGGCAATAAAACGGAATTCAATTTGCTTATGGGAGGGACCGCTTCATGGCCAACGACTTCATGCTCGTCAGTTTCAAAACGTGCCCCTGGGTGCAGCGTGCGGCGATTGTGTTGCGCGAAAAAGGCATTGAGTACGATATCGAGTATATCGACCGGGACAATCGGCCCGACTGGTTTCTCGCCATTTCGCCGCATTCGAAGGTGCCGGTACTGCGGGTCGGCGGCGAGCATTCGCTGTTCGAAAGCTGCGCGATCGCCGAATATCTCGACGAAGCCACTCCGCCGCAATTACACCCTGCGGATTTGATCACGAAAGCGCAAAATCGGGCTTGGACCGATTTTCTGCCCGATTTCGCGAGCGCAATCTCACGGGCCGCCTATTCCGATAGCGAAGCCATCCTCAAAGAGCGTGCACAAGAAATTCCGAAGCGCTTCGAAAAGCTGGAAGCAGCACTCGAAAAACGCGGGAATGACGGTCCCTATTTCAACGGCCCCGATTACTCGCTTGCGGACTGCGGCTATGCGCCCTTCCTGCAGCGATACGGTTATGTCGAAAATCTTTATCCGCTCGGCATCCTCGAAGACTTTCCGCTCCTCACCCAATGGCGAGACGCGTTGATGGCAAGGCCATCGACCGCAAGCTCCACGGTGGAGAATTTCGAACATGAATGGCAGCAGAACTTGATCGCGCGTGGCCGTTGGCTTGGCACGCTGGTAAAAAGCGCCGCCGCAGCCGAGTAAGACGCCGCATTGCCAAGATTACTTGAAGACGACGCGCTTCGGCTATTGCACGAAGCGGGGCTCGAGGTGCCTCACTTCGAAACTATCGCCAGTGCCGAGGCCAGCGCCAAAGCGACAACGGCGCTCGGCGACAAAGCGATACTGAAAGCGCTGATACCCGCCGGTGGCCGGGGTAAGGCGGGTGCGGTACGTCTGGCTAACTCGCCCTACGAAGCAGAGACTATTGCTAACGAGTTGCTCGGCCAAACCGTCCTTCACTATCCGGTCACCGAGATCTTGGTAAGTGCACCGATAGAAATCGAGCGCGAACTGTTCGTATCTTTTGCGTTCGATAGCGACACCCGAAAACCGGTACTGCTTTTTTCTGCAGACGGTGGGGTCGATATCGAAATTATCCTGACAGATCGACCAGGGTCATTAATTAGCCGTCCGATCAGCCTATCGGTTGGATTGGACAAAAACGAAGCACTTGCTGTCGTTCATCAAGCTGGGCTCAGTGGCACACCGGCGGATGCCGTGGCCACAGCCCTGGTCGCGCTTTGGCAAATCTTCACGAAGCGGGAAGCCGAATTGCTCGAAGTCAATCCGCTGGTTCTCACACCGGACGGACGGGCCGTCGCGCCAACAGCGGTGATCAATCTCGACGAGCAAGCCATGCCCCGTCATGACGATTTAATCGCCGCCGCCGACAGAATTCGCACCAATGGCTGGCGGCCTCTGACCGAACTTGAATGGGAAATGCGCCGGATCGACGCCACCGACCCCGGCTCATCGATCCGCTTCAACGAATTTCCGGATGGCGACATCGCTTTGATGGTGAGCGGCGGCGGTACCGGCATGTCCGCCCTAGACGCGCTCTACCGGGCCGGCGGCCGACCAGCCTGCACCATGGACATTACGCCTGGCCGCATCGAAGAGAAGACCTATCTCGCCACCAAGGCGATCTTGTCGCGTCCCAATGTCAAAGGTCTCCTGGCCGGCAGTCCCTTCATCAATTTCATTCCAGTGGACGTCAAGGTACGCGGGACGATGCGCGCACTGGAAGAGTTGGCTATCGACCCGACCGAATTTCCCATCGTCTTCCGCTTCGATGGGCCCAATATCGACGAAGCCAAACAATGTGCAGCCGAACTGCCGGGCATTTGCTTCTTCGATGCCGCGACGCCGATGGAAGACGCGGCGACAGAGATCGTGCGGCGTACTTATGGGGAAACGACATAATGAGCATCCTGCTCGACGAAACCACGCGCATCCTCATACAAGGGGCCACCGGACGCCAGGCGCGGCTCCATGTACGTTACATGCAAAAATACGGCACCAATGTGGTTGCCGGCGTCTCACCCGGACACGGCGGAGAAACCGTCAACGATTTGCCGGTCTACGACAGTGTCGCCGATGCGCTCGCCAACCACGAGATCGATATCACGGTTCTTTTCATTCCAGGGATTGCGGTGAAAGACGCGGCCTCGGAAGCGATCGAGGCCGGCATCCCCCATATCCATATCTTGGCCGAAGGCGTTCCCCACCACGACGCTTCTATCATCATCGAAAAGGCCGCCGCCAAGGGCATTCGCGTTGTCGGACCCAATAGCCAAGGCATCATCAGCGTCGGCAAGGCCAAAATCGGCGGGACCGGCGGGCCAGACCCGACACGCATCTATAGCCCGGGTCCGGTCGGCATCATCGCGCGCTCCGGAGGCATGGGCGGTGAAATCGCCAATGTGTTGACCCGTGACGCTATCGGCCAGAGCACCTTCGTGCCGATCGGAGGGGATTTTCTCGTTGGCACCTCGTTCGTGCCGCTATTGGAGCTTTTCGAACGCGATCCCCAAACAGAAGCGGTAGCGATTTTCGGCGAAGCGGGCACCGGGCAGGAAGAAGCGGTGGCGCGCATGATCAACGAGGGCGGCTTCACCAAGCCATTGGTCGCGCTGATTGTCGGGGATTCCGTCGAAAGATTGCCAAAGGGCCTTAGCTTTGGCCATACGGGTTCGATCATCGAGCGCGGCGTGGGATCGCCCGACGAGAAACGCGCGCGATTGAGGGACGCAGGTGCGGCAGTCGCCGATACACTCGCCGAGTTACCAGGCCTTGTCCGTACAGCATTGGCCAGCTAGACACATGCCATGAGCTGGAAGAAAGAAGCTGACGAGATCGCCCATCGTCGAGCCAAGGCCGATGAAATGGGCGGTGAAGACCGCATCGCCAAGCATCGCGAACGCGGCTATCTCACCATTCGCGAACGGATCGCCGGCACCATCGATGTTGGCTCGTTCCAGGAGGTCGGCCAACTGGCTGGGAGTGGCACCTACGATGACGACGGGAACCTGACCGACGTAAAACCGGCGCCCTATGTCATGGGTCTCGGACGCATCGATGGACGGTTAGTTGCCATCGGCGGCGAGGATTCGACCATCGGCGGAGGAACCAACTGGGGCGAAATCCGTCGCAAGGGAGGCCAAGGAGGCTTCGTCGACGACCTCGCCGAACAATACCGATTGCCGCTGGTCCGTTTCATCGACGGCTTCGGGGGAAGCGCCGCCACCGCCAAAAAGAAAGGTTACACGGTGCTGCCCGGTCATGCGGTTCATCCGCGCGATAATTCGGCGATCTTGTTGGGTAGCGTGCCCGTGGTCTCGGCGGTGATGGGAGTTGCCGCCGGGGCGCCGGCCGGCAAGGCGCTGATGTCTCACTTCTCGATCATGATCAAAGGCCAAAGCCAGATTTTCGCCGGCGGTCCGCCATTGGTCGAGCGAGGCACCGGCGAAACCGTGACTCGCGAGGAACTGGGCGGTTGGAAAATCGCCGTTGAGAAAGCGGGTGTCATACACAATCTCGCCAAGGACGAAGAGGACTGCTTCCGACAAATCAAGCGCTTCCTCTCCTATATGCCGCAAAATGT
>DLVK01000191.1:0-5264 GCA_003444235.1 Rhodospirillaceae bacterium | reverse complement strand
GCCTTGGCGGGCTCGAATACGATCTTTGCGAGATGGATATTCAGGGTGATTCAAGTCAACTTGTATTACGCGCCGGTGGGGCGGAAATCGTCGCTTTCACGCCGGAACCCGACCGCCACTACCAAGGCTATACGCATTTAGCCGAACACGAATGCGACCGTGGCCCGGTATCGGGGTTTCGTGAATTGTACGGCGCTGTCCATCGACATATGAACAACGAAGAACCGCTGGGCGGTTGCAACGGCGATGCCGCGCTTATCAACATGCAAGTTCTGGATGCGGCGCTGGTCTCGGCACAAAACGGAGGCCGCACCATCGCTATTGCGCAACACCACTGACAGATATCGAAATGAGTAACTCTGATAAACTCGCGCTTTTGGGCGGCACGCCGGTCAACGACACGCCTTTCCGATTCAACAACAGCATCGGAGAGGAAGAAAAACGCGCTGTTATGCGCGTTCTGGATAGCGGCGAATTGTCGGGATTTATTGCCGCGCCGGACGATACATTCTGGGGTGGCCCGGAAGTGCGCGCGTTGGAAAAATCCTTTTGCGAACATTTCGGTGTTGGCCATGCGATAGCAATGAACTCGGCCACATCCTGCCTATACGGTGCGGTCGCCGCGCTCGGTGCCGGGCCCGGCGATGAAGTAATCACAAGTCCTTACACGATGAGCGCGACATCGGCCGCTATTCTCGCGGCAGGGGCGACGCCGGTCTTCGCCGATATCGAGGAAGAATATTTCGGCCTCGACCCTGAGTCGGTCACCGCAAATATTTCACCTCAGACAAAGGGAATTCTCACCGTCAATCTGTTCGGGCACGGGTCGCGCCTGGATGAATTGCGGGCAATTGCCGACAAGCACGGCTTGTTCCTGGCGGAGGACAACGCCCAAGCTCCCGACGCCATATATCGTGGTGAGAAAACCGGGACCGTTGGCGACGCCGGAGTGTTTAGTTTCAACCGACACAAAGTCATGCAATCCGGTGAAGGCGGTGTCCTGGTTACAGACGACGATACCATCGCCCTGAAGGCAGCGCTGATCCGTAACCACGGAGAGTGCGTCGTTCAGGACATGGGCGTCGAAGATATCGTCAACACGGTCGGCCTCAACCTACGCATCACCGAGATGGAGGCCGCGGTTGCGCACGAGCAGTTCAAGAAAATGCCCAAACTGAACAATGAGCGAATTCAGCTGTTCAACCGCCTGACCGACTTACTGAATGAGATTCCCGGGGTAATCCCACCGCAGCGTGCGCCTGATTCACGCCATGTCTATTACATGTTTGCCTCCCGATACGACGAAACCGAGACAGGCATTCCCCGTGAACTTTTCGCCAAGGCGGTAACCGCCGAAGGTTGTTTCGTTCGCGCCGGTTTTCTGCGGCCGACCCATCTGGAGCCGGTTTTTCAACAAAAAATTTGTTTCGGCGATAGCGGATTCCCCTTTTCGGCAAATCCGCGCTTCGACGAACTCGACTACCGACAAGGCATTTGCCCTGTCTGCGAAGATCTACAGGAAAACAGATTGCTGATGACTGCGATCATGCAGCCGCCCCAGACCGAATCCGATATGGGCCTTTTCGCCGACGCTTGCGAAAAAGTATTACGCAACCGCGATGCATTGCTGGACACGTCGCGAGAAGACGCCGCCGCCCAATGACCAAAAAATCACTTCATTGCTTGCTGACGGATACCGCCTCGGCGCGCTATATGCGTCCGGTCATCGATACATGGCAGAGCCGAGATACGAGTTTTGCGCTGAATTTGCATATCAGCCGGGAAGCGGCGCCGGTTCTCGAAGATCTTTCGGAAAAAAATCCGACACGCATGCTGGACCGAACCGACGGCACATCCATCGTCGACACCAGCTGTGATGAAGGATTGCTAATTTTGAGTTCAGCCGGCGGATGGCCGGTCGAACACGCAACCAAGCGTCACGCTCAGACTTTGGACATCCCGGTAATTCAACTGATCGATACTTGGTATGGCTATCGGGTCCGGCTAACCGAGAATGAAGATTGGCTCTTGCCAAACATCCTCATGTTGGTCGACGAAATCGCGGCATCGGAAGCGCAATCCGAAGGGGTGCCCGCCGAAATCGTCAAAATCGTCGGCAATCCTGCCTGGGAACAAATCGAACCCGAGCCGGCAAGCACAACGCAGAAGATTCTGTTTCTTGGTGCCCCGGTAAAACACGGGTACGGTGATCGACTGGGATACGATGAGAATAGCGCATGGGATCTCGTTCTTCAGGCGGCGAGTGAGCAGCCGGAATTGTTTTCGGAACTGTATTATGCCCCGCACCCCGAGCAGGACGAACCGGACCGGTTGGGTCCGGCCAAGTTGACCCGTTATCAGCCTGACCGGTTGGATTTGTACGACACCTATATCGGTATGTTTTCGGCACCGTTGATCGAAGCCTATTTGGCAGGTCGCCGTGCTATCAGCGTTCAGCCGAATGCGACGGGATTGGATATGTGCCCGCTCAGCCGGCATGGTCGCGTCAGACGGGTGTCGTCGGCAAACGAGTTGAGTTTGGCATTGGGCGGTTCTTCCATGTCTTCCACCCAATTGCGCCAATCGCTTCGCGGCAGCACGCAGCGGGTGATGGAAACCATCGACACGGCGCTGGCCGCATGATTCAAAGCAATGCCATCACGTTGACCGGTGCCGAGGCATCGGCACGCCTTGGTAGACCCGACACGGCGTTGTCAGGCCGGGTGACCAAATTGATCTGCTTTTCGGCGACCCACAGGGACGATCCGTCTTACCTTGAATGGCTTCGCGACTACGAAGTCATCAAAACACTGGACCTCCCTGCCTATGTCGCCGAACCCGTGTCGCAGGAAACCGTTGCCGACTATTGCGACCGACTAATGAACTCTTCGAACGACCTTTTTCTCGCCATTCACGACTGCGAAGACGACCAATTTATTGGCACAATCAAGGCAGGCCATATCAATTGGTATGCACTGACTGCCGATATCGGAATCATGGTCGGCGACCGGACGCGTTGGGGCCGAGGCCTCGCGAGAGATGCAATTCACACGCTTTGTCATTATTTGTTCAATGATGTGGGTCTCCGGCGTTTGACCGCGGGCGCCATGGCGGTAAATCCGGCAATGATCCATGTATTCGAGAAATTAGGGTTCAAACGCGAAGGAATTTTCCGCGATCAAGACCGGTTCGAAGACGGCTTTTGCGATCACATACATCTCGGCTGCTTTGCCGAGGAGTTGAAGCTCGCCGGCTGATCTGGTGCGCGAGAAAGAGGGAGAAATAATTTTGCCGAAAAAAGACAATCCACTCGTTCTCGGCATGGTGTATGGCGCCCATGATACCGCCGCCGCACTGATGAAGGGCGGCGAGATTCTTGCCGCCTGCGAACAGGAACGCTATTCGCTCGTCAAGCATTGCCGCGATTTCCCCTCCGATGCGATCGAGGACTGCCTGCGATTGGGCGGTGTCGAGCTTACCGACGTCGACGAAATCGGATTTTGCAACGATCCACTCCATTACATTCGTGAAAATTATTTGAAGACCGCGCTCAAGGATGACGAACGTATCGGGTTCATGATCAAGGATTTCGACCGGATCGAACGCGCCTATCAAATGGAAAATCTGGTTCGCGAACATACCGGCTACCAAGGCCCGGTAAATTTCCACCGCCACCATCTTTGCCATCTGGCGAGCGCCTACTACCCGTCCGGTTTCGACGAATGTCTGCTCGCTTGTTACGACGGTATGGGCGAATTCCAAACCGGCATGCTGGGCATCGGCCGGAAGGGCGATATCGAGATCGTCCATCCGGGCGCGGATTATCCCCATTCCCTCGGGTTGGTGTATTCCGCGATGACGTATTACCTCGGTTTCCAACATCATTGCGACGAAGGCATCGTGATGGGGCTGGCGCCCTACGGCGACGCGGACGCGACCGTGCCCGGGACCGAGCGGAGCTACTACGAGGTATTCGAGGAGATCATCCGCGAAACCGGTCCACTGGACTATGAGATCAACACCGATTGGCTGGCCTACTACCGAGTTCGCGATACTTGGATCGAAGAAAAATTTACCGACATGTTCGGCCCGAAGCGCGAGCGGGACAGCGAAATCACCGACGCACACAAGAATTTGGCGGCGGCACTCCAGAAAAGACTCGAAACGATCATCTGTAACCAGCTGATCCATGCCCGCGACACCTACAATATACATCGCCTCGCCGTGTCGGGGGGTGTCGGACTGAATTGTTCGATGAACGGCAAAATCGAATCCGCCGGAATTTTCGATGAAATATTCGTTCAACCCGCCAGCGGCGACAGCGGCACTGCCGTCGGCGCCTGTTATCAGTCGCTAAAGAATCAAGGGTTCGAATTGCAGACGGCCCAATGGCATGATTTTTACCTTGGCAGCGGTTTCGACGATAACGACGTCGAGAGCGCCTCGGCAGATTGCGGTGTGCCCATGGAGCGGCAAAGCGACATTTATTCCTATACCGCCGAAAAACTTGCAGAAGGAAAGATAATCGCGTGGTTTCAGGGACGTTCCGAATTCGGACCGCGGGCTCTCGGCAATCGAAGTATCCTGACCCGACCCTACCCTGCGGAGATGAAAGATTATCTGAATGCGCGCGTAAAATTTCGGGAATATTTCCGACCATTTGCGCCGGCGGTACTGGCCGAACATGTGGACGCCTACTTTCAAATCGGCCAGGAGAGCCCGCATATGCTGATTGCCTGTCAGGCGCAGCCGGATAAAGCCTCGGACATCCCCGCTGTGGTTCATACGGACGGAAGTTGTCGCGTTCAAACCGTCAAAAGCGAAAACAACCCGCGATTCCGGAAATTATTGGAAGCGTTTCACGCCAAAACCGATTGCCCGGTATTGCTCAATACATCCTTCAACGTGAAGGGTCAGCCGATCGTTAATACGCCAAAACAAGCGATCGAATGTTTTGCATCAACCAATATTGACGTCCTCATTGTCGGCGACTATGCAGCCGAAAAAGACGCTGCGGTCAGTTCCAACGCCGCGTAACAGCGCTCGGGAGAAAACACCATGTTCCTGCCTTTAGACCGTACTTTGATCATCGCCGAAGCCGGCATAAATCATGACGGCGATTTCGACGCAGCAAAAAAACAGGTCGATATCGCTGTCGAAGCAGGTGCCGATTACGTCAAATTCCAGTCTTTCGTGGCAGAGGAATTGGTCCTGCCTGTCGCCGAACGGTCGAGCTATATCGTCGAAGGTAGCTACCTTCGACG
>DLVK01000521.1:0-13504 GCA_003444235.1 Rhodospirillaceae bacterium | reverse complement strand
CCGTCGACACCAACCCGGAAGCCGTAAAGGAATTCGTCAACGAACATGGGCTAGCAGCAAGCGAAAATTTTGACGATTTGATTTCCGATACCGCGGTCGACGCCCTGATTTTGGCCACTCCCCATGCGCTCCACGAAGAACAAATTGCCAAAGCTGCCGGTGCCGGCAAACATGTTTTCTGCGAAAAACCCTTAGGGCTCACAAAGGCGAGTGCCGAGCGCTCGGTTGCCGCTTGCAACGATGCTGGCGTAATGCTGGGTGTCGGCCACGAGCGGCGGTTCGAGCCCGCCCTGCAGGAAATCAAGCCCATGGTTGCTGAAGGTGAGCTCGGCACCATCATGCAGGCCGAAGCCAATTTCAGTCACGATATCCTTGCTGACATGCCGAAGGGTGACTGGCGAACCACCAGCGAAAACGCGCCGGCGGCGGGCATGACCGCCATGGGAATTCACCTGTCGGATGCTTATGTCTGGATGTTTGGCCCCGCCGTTGAAGTTTATGCGCAGACCGCGCATCGGGTCGCAACGCAGGAGAATGGCGACATCGTGATGGCACAGATACGTTTTAAGAGCGGCGCGCTCGGCTATCTCAACGCCACCATGGTGACACCCTTTTTCATGCGCTTTCAGGTTTTCGGGTCCGAGGCTTGGGTCGAAGCGCGCGATAGCGCGCACCCGGAACATGGCGGTGTCACAACGCTTACGATTTGCAAGAAAGGCGGCACCCCGGAAAACCGCACCATGGAAGCCTCGAATACGGTGCTCGAGAATCTCGAATGCTTCGCCGATGCAATTGCCGGCAACGGCACCTACATCAATAGTCAGGCGGAAATGATCGACAATATCGCGCTGCTTGAAGCGGTGACGAAATCGGTTGCCATCGGTGAGGTGATAACGCTTTAAGGGCCGATCTACATCGAGGTCAGGTCGGGCTCGTTCCCCATCAGAAACGCGCCGACCGTCTGATAATGCACTTTGTGGCCTTGAACCTGCTGGGTTACCGCATGCAGGTCACGGTATCGGCGCTCGTAAGGCTGGTTCGAAAAAATCGCCGTCGCGCCGGCGGAGTGATAGGCGATATCCGCGGCCACCTTTGCCTCCTGAATACAGAAGGTGCTGGCCAAGCGAATTCGCATACGCTGCTCCGGCGTCAAAGCGCCGGTGCTCGTCACATCTTCGAAAATATCGTCGAGCTCGCTGGTCATATAGGCTCGCGCGGCCCGGATGCGCGCTTCGGAAACCGAAACGTCGGACTGAGCGACAGCGTTATCCTTTAGGAGCGTCGTTCCGTACTTGCCCTTTTTTTCGGTCGCCAGTTGCTTAAAACCTTCGAGAATGCCCCGCGCCAGGCCTAAGGCCACGCCCGCAAAACTCGCGGAATAGAGATTTTTCGCGCGAAATGCATAAAGCGGCGTTTTGATTCGCACTTCCGCCACATTGTCTCGCTTGACCGAACAGGCGAGATTGCCCGGCACATTCTCGATCGAATAGGCGTCACTGCCGGTGCCCCGAAGACCTATCACGTCCCAAACATCTTTCCATTGCACGGAATCCGCTGGCACGAAAAAAGTACGCGTGATCAGATTGCCGTCATCGTCTAACTGTTCGTTGCCGTCTTTGTCCAGTAACGCCGTCGATTGCGTCCCAAGCCAGGTCGCATGGTGGCCGCCGCTTGCGAACATCCAGCTGCCGGAAATCAAATAACCATCCCCGTCGGGCATCGCCTTGCCGCGTCCCGGCCCCCAGGCGACGATACCTCTAGGGTTGCCCCAAATTTGCTCGGCAATTTCAGCCGGCACCGATGCTGCGGAAACCGCACAGCCATTTGCCTGGCCGACACACCAGGCAACGGTACCGTCATACTCCGCCAATGCAGAGATCGTCTTGAAGAAAGTGACCGGATGCACCTCGCCGCCGCCGTAACATTCGGGCACCAGAAGTTTGAACAGACCCGCTGCTAACAGCTTGTCCAGCAAGGATTCGGGAACCCGGCGGCTTTGCTCGATTTCATTGGCGCTGGCCTCGATATCCGGCCCAAGTTTCCGCACACGATCGACATAATCGACCGCCTCGTCGGAACCGACCGGAAAGGTCAAAACTGGTGCGCTCATCGCCACGTTCCTCTGATTCGCCGCCACAGACTTCAAGTAGCGTTCAGTCTACGTCCGTAAGGGCAACAAATTCAACGATTTCGCGCCCTTTGATCAGACTTCCGTAATGACTGGAAAATTGGTGGAGCCGAGGGGAGTTGAACCCCTGACCTCAGCGTTGCGAACGCTGCGCTCTCCCAACTGAGCTACGGCCCCATCCGGGCTCCGACAGCCCCGAAACCGCCGCCGGAGAGCGGGAATATGAGGATGGGTCGGCTCCCTGTCAAGCAAAGCACTGCGGGGGTCCAGCGCATTTCTTGCGTCGGTCCGCGCGGGCGGTTAGGCTGCGCCGATTAAATTTTCAACTTTCCGCGGGCGCGGCGGTAATGCAACACACTGACCCCTTTCTTTGGCTGATCCTGACTGTGATTCAGCTCTATATTTACGCTCTGATTGTCTCGGTCATTCTGAGCTGGCTTGTCGCCTTCAACGTGATCAATACTCATAATCAGTTCGTCAGTCTGGTCGGTAACTTTCTCTACCGCGTAACCGAACCGCTATTGGGGCCTATTCGCCGCATGCTACCCAATTTCGGCGGCCTCGACATTTCCCCTGTGGTTCTGATCCTGCTCCTGATCTTCGCTCAAAAACTGTTGATATCCTATTGGCCTTTCTAACCGGTTGGCCTGCTCAGAAACTATGCCGGCGTTGTTAGCCTGATTGTTCGGGTGCAGCTGGGGGTATCGTCCGGGCGAATCGTCGACGTCATGCCTGATACGAATGGCGACTCGGAGTTAAAAATCGCCGTCCCCGCTCCGCCAGATAACGAGAAAGCCAACGCTGCGTTGGTGTTTTTGCTCTCAAAACGCTGGAAAATCGCCAGGTCCTACATTTCCATCATCAAAGGGGTGACCGAGCGACGGAAAACTGTCCATATAGCCGCCGCACCGGATCGGCTGCGATCTCATTTGAAATATTTCCTTGAGGGTGCCCATGGCTGAGGCAACGATCATCGATGGTAAAGCGTTTGCCGAAGCACTGCGAGGCCGCGTCGCCAACGCAGTAGCTGAAGTGAAATCGAAACATGATTTGACGCCGGGCTTAGCGGTCGTTCTGGTCGGCGAAGATCCGGCGAGCCAAGTCTATGTCAGGAACAAAAAGAAACAGACCGTCGAGGCCGGTATGGCCAGTTTCGATCACACGCTGGATGCGGAAACGTCGGAAGCCGAGTTGTTGGCATTGATCGATCGGCTCAATCAAGACCCCGCCGTGCATGGAATTCTGGTGCAATTGCCGCTTCCGGACCATATCGATTCGGAAAAGGTCATCGACAGTATCGACCCGGACAAGGACGCGGACGGTTTTCACACCATCAACGTGGGACGTCTCTCCACCGGCGTCGACGGAATGGTGCCCTGCACCCCACTTGGGTGTCTGATGATGCTGAAAGATCAGCTTGGCGACCTTTCCGGCAAGAATGCGGTCATCGTAGGGCGCTCGAACATCGTCGGAAAACCGATGGCGGCTCTGTTATTGCGCGAAAGCTGCACCGTCACCGTCGCTCATTCGCGCACCCAAGATTTACCGGGATTATGCCGCAGCGCCGATATTCTGGTTGCTGCCGTCGGCCAACCGCAAATGATCAAAGGCGACTGGGTAAAACCGGGCGCAACCGTGATCGACGTGGGTATCAATCGGGTCCCCAAGGAAGAGGAGCCAGGGAAATTCCGCCTTGTGGGCGATGTGGATTTTGCCGCGGCGAAGGAGATTGCCGGAGCGATTACGCCCGTTCCCGGCGGGGTCGGGCCGATGACAATTGCCTGCCTGCTTCGCAATACGGTAACCGCCGCATGCCGCATTGCCGGTGTCGACGAGCCGGCAATGTAAGCTCAATGCCGACTGGCTAAGTTCGGCCATGGGACCGCCAGCAACGCCCCCAAACCCATCACGCCGCCCGCAATCCAGAATAGCGAGCGGTAGCTGTCGACCGCCTCGAACAGAGCCGGAAAAGCGAGACCGGCGATCGCTGCGCCAGCTCCATTGATCAAAATCATCTGCCGCATCAATCGCGGCATGGCCGAGGCGTGACCGATATCGCGGGCCCGTGCGGCGATAAGTGCCGAGAGACCCGGTTGAGCACCGAATATGATGCTGGAGAGAACTAAAATTGGAACCGCGCCGTCAAAACCGGGGGCGGCAATCCCTGCGGCGAGAGCTGCAAATGCGATAACCAGCGCCCATGGCGTCCCAATTTTGCGTGCCAGAAAAAACCCGGCAATTGGCCCCACAACCGCACACACACCGGCACCGCTCCAATAGGCACCGGCGACCGAAAGGCCCTGGCCGAGCTCGCGCGCGATGAAATCGACCCAGTAAATCGTGTGTGGAATCAAGCCGATCGAGAAATAGGCATGCGCCAAAAGCAACCTGCACCAAGCCGGTTGAGTGACGGAAGGCGCATCATCCGGATGATGTTCCGAAAACGGTACCGCACCCAAATCGCGCCAGCCCCACATCGCGCCTGCCGCAGCGAACAGACCCAATATTGCGACGCCAAACCAGGCGGCGAGAATTCCGTTCTGTGCCAGCCAGGGCACCAACGTGCCGGACAGAAAAATCCCGCACCCGACGCCGGAAAATATGACTGCGGTCCCAAGCGGCCGGTCCGTTTCCGGCGTTACAGCTGTAGTTACTGCAAGGCCCAACACCATAACGATACCAACGGTGACGCCCAGAAGACCACGCCAGAAAGCAAGCCACCAAAATCCAATTTCAAGCGCCGACGCCAACAACCCTATCGCTGCCGCCAATATCGCCATCCGCAGAATGACCGTCAGGGCGATCCGCCGCCGCAACCATTCTGTCGCCAGGGCACCCAATAAAAAACCGGCAAGGTTGACGCCGCCCACATAGCCCGCCTCGGCCTCGCTTAGCCATCCACCTTCGATCAAAAGCGGCACCATGGCCGTATAGGAAAATCGGCCGAGGCCCATTGCCAACAACATGGCCATTCCACCGCCAATGGCGAGGCGCAACCAACCACGGTCAGGCATCAACTTTCGCGTCGGTCTCGACCAATCGATAGCGCACCAGCCCTTTGACACTGTTCGGATCAGCGGGTTGACCGCGATGGATAATCAGAATTCGGCCCTGCCGAGCAAGAAATTTTCCTTGTTGGCGGACGGCCGGCAAATAACGCCGCCACAAATTCGGCGAGGCTGCACGACGGGCACGTTTCGTAGCGACAAATTTCGCGACTTCGATCGGTTTCACATCCGCCGGAGGCTCTTGCAAACAGAGGAAATCGAGTATTGCTTGCGCAATCGGGTCCAATTCAGGTGGTGGGGGCTTGGGCACAGCATCGTTCATGATCAGAGGTCTATCATGCTTGAGGAGCCCTGTCGCTATGGGCCTAAATCCAATAATTTTATTACAATTATTAAATTAGGATTATTTGTATGATCTAAATTAGAACTATTGTAGTATATGTGCCGTTTAGGGAGTTTAAATTAGTTTTTTTGGGCAAATTGACCCATGCGTGCCATTGAAATTGCCGATCTCGACAGCCGCCTAGCAGCCGACAACCCCTGGTGGGAAGCGGGAGCGGACGTCATTCAGACGAGCGGCTTTCGTCAGCGCGCCTGCTTAGCAAAGGCACAAGCGCGAAGCGCTAACGGTTTGCCAACCCTCATCACAGGCCCCCGCCGTTCTGGAAAATCTATCCTGCTTCGCCAGATCGCCGCCGACGCCCTCACCAACGGGACCGAGCCCCATGATCTTCTAATCCTCAGGGGGGATTCACTCCTCAACGACGATACCTTCTTTTCCACAACCATCGAACGGTTCATGACCAATAGGGGAAGCGAGACGACGCCACGACCCGTGTTGCTGATCGACGATATCCATTGCCTTCCTGAATGGGAAATTTTGCTCGAAGAAACCTCGCATCGGTACCCGACCGCTCGCGTGACCGCGACCAGCGCCGCGCCGCCTATTCTGGCACCGCCCAGTTTCGAGCGCATTCATATGCCGCCGGTAACATTTTTCGAATTTATGCAGTTTCGTGAAGCGGCGGACGGGGCACAAATTCGTTTCGACGACGAACAGAACGCCATCGCCGTTGCATCGATGGCCCAAATCAACCAGGCCTTTGTCGAATATCTTAATTTTGGCGGCATGCCCGAAGCCGCTTTTAGCGGCCACCGATCACTCGATGCAATCTATCCAGGCCGACAGGCCTACCTCGATGGCGTGCTCCGTCAATACCTGCCGATACTTTTCGGCATCAACAATCCTCAGGAACTCCAGCGCATCTTTCAAATACTGGCGCATAATTCAGGTGAGGAAATCAGCATCGAACATTTGGCCGAGCTGGGCGGGGTCGCAAAAAACACTATACGAAAATATCTCGACTTCCTCGGCGCCACCTACCAACTGCAACGCTTGGACAAGTTCGATCCAATGACCGGACCCTACGCTAGGGCGCGCAAATTCAAACTTTACCTCACAGATCCGTCGGCCCATGCGGCGCTATTCGGCCCCGTGGGTGAGGGAGCCGAGGCTACCCGGCTGGTGGAATCGGCGATTCTCGCCGCCGCCCTACTGCGCCCTGCCGGCACCGAGCTTTATTACGGGCTGTGGAAAAGACGGGAAGTTCCGTTTATTGCGCTTACCGGCCCCAGTCGCAACAAATCGCGCGCCTATTTCTACCTCGATTGGGCCGCCACCGAAGAAACCCAGCTCGACGGTTATGCCCGCCTTGCAAACTTCCCACCGGAAGCACTCGGACCCGAACCCTATGTGGAGATATTCACCCAAAGTCTGTCGGCAGCGACCGAATTCGACGGCGTCGAGGTTCGTTTCACGCCGGCGGCACTTTATTGCTGGGAGATGGGCCGTCAGGCCGCGCTCGATTGGCCGGTTTTTTAACCGCTCAATTTTCGCTGCGATTCTTTGCCCCGAGCCGAAGCCGGAGCGCATTCAGCTTGATAAAGCCTTCCGCGTCCCGTTGATCGTAAACCTCGTCCTCTTCGAAGGTCACATGGGCTTCGCTATATAGACTGTGCGCGCTCTCGCGGCCGAGAGTCATCACATTGCCCTTATATAGTTTAAGCCGAACATTGCCGGTGACGTTCTCCTGGCTCTTATCGATCGCCGCCTGCAACATTTCGCGCTCGGGCGAAAACCAGAACCCGTTATAGATCAGCTCTGCATAACGCGGCATTAGCTCGTCTTTCAGATGCGCCGCACCCCGGTCGAGCGTAATCGACTCGATTGCCCGATGGGCCGCGAGGAGCACGGTTCCGCCCGGCGTTTCGTAAATACCGCGGGATTTCATTCCAACGAACCTGTTTTCGACCAGATCGACACGCCCGACACCGTGTGCGCCGGCCAGTTCATTAAGCCGGGTCAGGAGCGCTGCCGGGGAAAGACTTTCCCCATCGACGGAAACTGCATCGCCCTTTTCGAAGGCAATCTCGACTTCGACACCCTCATCCGGCGCATCAACGGGGTCGACAGTCCGCGAATAAACATAATCCGGGGCGGCGATCGCCGGGTCCTCCAACACTTTGCCTTCCGCTGATATATGCAAAAGATTCGCGTCGGTCGAAAAAGGCGCCTCGCCCCGCTTATCCTTCGGCACGGGAATTTGGTGTTTCTCCGCATAGGCGATCAGCGCCTCCCTGGAATTCAAATCCCATTCGCGCCAGGGTGAAATAACCTTGATATCCGGCGCCAACCCGTAATAGCCGAGCTCGAACCGAACCTGGTCGTTACCCTTGCCCGTGGCACCGTGGGATACGGCATCGGCACCGGTCTCGCGGGCGATCTCGATCTGCCGTTTGGCAATCAGTGGCCGGGCAATCGACGTCCCGAGCAGATAAATGCCCTCATAGACCGCATTCGCCCGAAACATGGGGAATACATAGTCCGCGACGAACTCCTCGCGCAGATCTTCGATATAGATATCCTTGACGCCCAGCATCTCGGCCTTGGCCCGTGCCGGCTCGATTTCCTCGCCCTGACCCAAATCGGCGGTAAAAGTCACCACCTCGCAGTCATATTGATCCTGCAGCCATTTCAAAATGACCGACGTGTCGAGGCCTCCGGAATAGGCCAGAACTACTTTTTTTACCTTGTCCGCCATGATCGTCCGCCAAAATCTGCCCGTTGCCATGGAATGCGCGCGGAGTATAGGCATCGCGCCCGCGCCCGCAAGGTACAATCCCATTGCTGAATGCAGCACCACGCGCTACTTCTCGGCATTCAAATATTAAAAAGGGGAGTCGAAATGTCCGATCTCAGCCAAAAAGACCTCGATGCGCTGGCCAAATACGATACGCCGACCATCTGCAACGCACTGGAAATCGTCGCACCTGAGCGGCGCGCACTCGGATTTACCGTGCGCTCAATGCATTGCCTCCGGCCCGAGAAAGGGGCCATCGTCGGCTACGCACGCACCGCTTCCATCCGGTCGATGGAACCGCACACCGGCCCCAACGTGAAGGCGATCCGCGCCGATTATTACGATTATGTGGAAAATGGTGGCCCGGCTCCGGCGATCACGGTGATTCAAGACCTGGACGATATACCGGGCTTCGGGGCGTTCTGGGGCGAGGTCAACACCAATATCCATAAGGCGCTCGGGTGCCTCGGCTGCGTCACCAATGGATCGATGCGCGATCTGCCCGATTGCGCCGAAGGATTTCAGCTTTTAGCCGCAGAAGTGGTCCCTTCTCACGCCCACGTCAACATCACCGATTTCAAAAAACAGGTGAATGTCTGCGGCATGGTGGTGTCGGATGGCGATCTCGTTCACGCGGACCAACACGGTGCCGTGGTAATCCCCCACGGGGTTGCCAAGGAGGTGCCAGAAGCAGCGGATCTGCTGACCCGAAGGGAAGCGGTAATTCTGGCGGCCTGCAAAGAGGACGGATTCGGGATCGACCGCCTAAAACAGGCGATGGGCGATTCGGCGGATATTCACTGAAGACGTCTGGAAACACCCTGGGCCCGCTTCAAACGCACACTCTCGCTTTTGAGTTGGCCGCACGCGGCGAGGATGTCGCGCCCGCGCGGCCGGCGCACCCGTGCCGTAATGCCAGCACCATTAACGATCTCGTTGAAATTATGGATTGCGGATTCGCTCGAGCATTCGTAAGCGGCACTTGGCCAAGGGTTGAACGGGATCAAGTTCACCTTCGACGGAATATCGCGCAATAACCTTACCAATTCCCGCGCTTCGGCCGGTGAATCATTGATGCCTTTCAGCATCACATATTCGAACGTCACCCGGCGCGCGTTGCGTCCGCCCGGATAGTTACGGCAGGCCTCCCAAAGTTCATCGATGGGCCATTTTTTGTTGATCGGCACCAACTCGTCGCGCAGGTCGTCTCGAACCGCGTGAAGAGAAATCGCCAATTGCACGCCGATTTCCCTTCCGACCCTCTCGATCATCGGCACCACACCGGACGTGGAGAGGGTGATTTTGCGTTTCGAGATGCTGAGGCCTTCATGATCGATGGCAATCAACAATGCCTTTTTGACGTTCTCGAAGTTATAGAGCGGCTCGCCCATCCCCATCATGACAATATTGCTGACCTTGCGATCAAGCTGGGGCGTCGGCCACTCGCTGAAGGAATCGCGGGCCAGCATCAATTGGCTGAGAATCTCGGCCGGCTCCAGGTTGCGAACCAGCCGCTGCGTGCCCGTATGGCAAAAGCTGCAAGTGAGCGTGCAGCCGACCTGGCTCGAAACGCAAAGCGTTCCGCGATCGGCCTCGGGAATGTGAACGCATTCGGCTTCCTGCGCATCGTCGAAGCGCAGCAGCCATTTTTGCGTGCCGTCTTCGGATTTCTGATGCTGGCTGACTTTAGGCCGGGCAAGCGAGAAACGCGTCGCGAGATCGGCACGCAAATCCTTCGACAGGTTGGACATTGCACCGAAATCCGTAACGCCGTGATTGTATATCCAGCGGAAAATCTGTTGCGCCCGATACGGTTTGACTCCCAACGGCGCCAATACTTCCGCAAGCTCGGACCTGTCGAGCCCAACCAACGACGGCAAGCCTCCCGTGGGTTCGGGAGCGCGGGTAAAATCAGCAAGATTTGGGGCCGGTGTCGCCATGTCTCCCTCGGCGCTATTTGACGCCGCACGCCTTGTTGATTGCATCGTGGGCAGCGGAGAATCCGGTCAACGAGTAGATATCGGTGGTTCGGGTCGAACGGCTCGAAAGACCATCCAATGTCATTGTGCGACCGCGCCGCATGGCATCTACAAGAGCCTTGTCTTGCCGCGCGCTACGCGCCCAGGCGACGTCTTTGTCCGTAAACAAAACGAATTTAGCACCGCCGACAAGCGCCCGTGCCTCGCTGTCCTTTTTGTAGTTATAGCCCGCGAGAAAACTCACGACATTGCTCTTTTTTAACCACGGCCGATGGGTCACATACATATATACATCGCCACGCTTACGATATTTGCCGCGCGATTTCAGCGGCTTGGTCCACATGAGGCAGGTCTTTTTGCCTTTCTTCTCCAAATAGCTTTCCGCATGCCAATCGCCGAACGTTCCGAGACGGTTCGCACCCGCATCTTGTGCATTACTCGGCGAGGCCGCCCCGCTTAGGGTAAGCGCGAACAAAACAATGGATAATTTGTGTGCGTGCGTCACAGAATTACCTCGCATGCTACGGCCTATCGGCGCACAACCCGGCCACCGTGAATGTGGGGCGCCAATTCCTCGACCGGACCACCGGGCGCCTCGGGCCGCGGCGCAAACCGGCCCCGGGTTATCAGCCGATCATACATCAACACCGCGCCGGCAACGCCCACATTGACGCAGAATTTTGTCGGAATTTTGACGACATGATCGCAGCGCGCCGTCAAATCTGGTGACAGGGAGCCCTTTTCAGGGCCCAAAATATAGGCGGCCCGCTCCGGATGAGTGAAACTGGGCAATTCCGCGGCTTCATCGAGCAGTTCAACGCCGACCAACTGGCAGCCGCGCGGCAAAGTCAGCTCAGAAACCTCGGCAAACTCATAGAGCGGCAGATGCTTTGCGGTCTGCGACGTGTCGGATTTTTGTATTTCTTTCAGATTTATCGCAGGCGCGATGGCAAAAACGAAGTCCGCACCGAAGGCGTGGGCCGAACGGAAAAGGTTCCCCACATTCATCGGTTTCGAAATATGCTCGACACCTATGCCGAAATAACCGCGCATAATCGAATTTTTCCCTGTTGCGCCCGAACCGTCCCGCAAAACGCGAATGAAATCAAGCGAATACCTTTGCCAACCGGTCCATCGCCTGGCGCAGAACATCGCCATCGCGTGCAAAACAAAGCCTGAGCCAACCTTCACCCTCGGGGCCAAACGCGGTGCCCGGAGCCAAGCCCACGCCGACCTCGCCGACTAGCTCCTTGGCATATTCAAGGGAACACTCCATCCCGTGGACGGTGAAAAACGAATAAAATGCTGCGTCCGGGGCTCGATAGCGAATTCGGGGCCAAGCGCCTAACGCCTCGCCGACAATGTCGCGTCCTTGGCGACAAAGCGCCACCATATCGGCAACCACCTCTTCGCCCTCCTCGAGCGCGGTAATACACGCTTTCTGTAAAAAGGCCGGCGTACCGCTGGTATTGAATTCAATCAGATCGGCGAACGGTTTTGCGAAATGCGCGGGATGGGTCAACCAACCCAGTCGCCAACCGGTCATTGCCCAATTTTTCGAAAAACTATTCACCGCAAGCACCGCATCTTCGGGTTCGGCGATTTCGAGGAACGACGGTGCCAACTCCCGGTCATAGACGATCCGACCGTAAACCTCGTCGGCAATAACCCAAATACCGCGCGCCCGGCAAAATTCGAGAACCGCCTTCTGTTCTTCCGCCGGCATCATCCAGCCGGTCGGATTGCCCGGCGAGTTTATGAATATTGCCCGGGTCTTCTCCGTACATGCCGCAAACAGCTTTTCCAAATCCAGCTGCCATCCGTGATTGCCGAATTCGAGCGGAAGTTGGTGCGCATCCCCACCCATCACCCGCACCGCCGCTGCCGCATTGGGCCAGACCGGCCCCACCAGCACCACGCGATCGCCCGGATCGACCAAGACCTGCATTGCAATCATGATCGCAGTCATCCCCGATGAGGTGATGGTGATCCGGTCCCGCGCCACGGGGCTCCCATAAATATTCTCGCTATAACCGGCCAGCGCATCGCGCAGCTCCGGAAGACCTCGCTTATGGGTATAGAAGGTCTCGCCATCGGCCATGGCCGCCGCGGCCGCATCGCAAATAAAGGCCGGCGTGTTTACATCGGATTCGCCATACCAAAGCGGAATAACGTCCGGATCGCCGAGCGCCAATTGCGAGACCTGCATGATCTGCTGGGTTTCGAAATCCCGAATCGCGGGCCGGATGGGCGCAGACCCGGTCACGCGGAGCCCAGTTCCGCAAGGTCGGCGAAATAGGCCAACGCTTCGGGATTGGCCAGTGCTTCCTTATTTTTAACTTCACGCCCATGAATTACATCGCGAACCGCGAGTTCGGTGATCTTGCCCGACCTTGTCCGTGGGATATCGGCAACGACAATCACCTTGGCGGGCATATGGCGCGGTGAGCAATTTTCACGAATGCGCTGGCGCACCTCCGCAATCAACGCTTCATCCAGCTCGGCCCCTGCCGCCATTCGCACGAACAGAATAACCCGCGTGTCGTTGTCCCATTCCTGACCGATGCAGATCGCTTCCTCGATATTCGGGAACGCCTCCACCTGGCGATAGATTTCTGCAGTGCCGATCCTGACGCCGCCCGGATTGAGCGTCGCATCCGAACGACCATAGATCACCATGCCCCCGTGCTCCGTAAGTTCAACGAAATCTCCATGGCACCAGATATTCGGAAATCGCTCGAAGTATGCTGCCCGATAGCGGCTGCCATCGTCGTCGTTCCAGAAGCCGATGGGCATCGACGGAAAGGCTTCGGTGCAGACAAGCTCGCCCTTTTCACCTTGCACGGAATTTCCGTCTCCGTCGAATACATCGGTTGCCATGCCGAGTGCCAACGCTTGGATTTCGCCACGCCTGACCGGCCCTGTCGGATCGCCGCAAACGAAGCAACCGAGAATATCCGTCCCACCGGAAATCGAGGACAGACAAATATCCTGTTTGATGTTTTCGTAAACGTAGTCGAACCCCTCCGGCACCAAGGGTGAGCCGGTTGAAGCCAATGTGCGCAAAGTGGAAAGATCATGGGTTTCGGCCGGCTTCACAGCCCGATTGGAGAGCGTATCGATATATTTTGCAGAGGTGCCGAACAGCGACATCCCTTCGGCTTCGGCAAGGTCGAACAGAATGTCATCTTTGGCAGCGAACGGAGAACCGTCATAGAGCAGCAAGGTCGCTTCCGATGCGAGCCCGCC
>DLVK01000027.1:0-6650 GCA_003444235.1 Rhodospirillaceae bacterium | reverse complement strand
TGTGCCAATGGCCGATTGGAAATCCGGGCGAGCCGGAATTTCACTTTTGCGGTGAACCGGCACTCCATGGGCGGCCCTATTGCGCAGACCATTGCGCAACGGCCTATCGGCGCAAAAGCGAAAGCGCAGCCTGACGGAATTACGCGTTAGTTAATTCATTGCAACTTGCACTACGGGAAGAGCGGCCAAACGGTCGCTCTTTCTTTTTCGATTACACGTATTCGGAGAGTAGCAGTTTGCAATATTATAATTATTCAGGCTGCGATTTCAGGCTGCGGCTCTGGTAATTGCGATAGGGTTTCTTCTATCAGTGCGCCCCCAGCATCTGGTGCGCGAGCCTTTTCGCTCAAACTACGGCGCCAAAGGCGAGCTCCCGGCACGCCTTGAAACAACCCCAGCATGTGCCGCGTTACGGCAACCAATGCGGTCCCCTCTTCGATAGCGCGCTCGATATAGGGAATCATTGCTCGCGCAATCTGATGCCGGGACCGAACCGGCTCCGGGACGTCATAGAAGCGCCGATCCACTTCGCTCAAAATATAGCAATTCTGATAGGCGGCACGACCGAACATCACGCCATCCACATGCTCGAGATGCTCATCCGCCGCATCGCAATCTGCGAGCCCCCCATTGATCGCGATCGAAAGATCGGGAAACTTTTCTTTCAACTCATAGACCACCGAATAGTTGAGCGGCGGCACATCCCGATTTTCTTTCGGGCTTAATCCTTTCAGCCAGGCTTTACGCGCATGGATGGTGAAACGTTCACAGCCAACATTGGAGACTGCCTCCACGAAGGTTTCGAGCGCAGGCCCCTCCGGCTGATCGTCTACGCCAATTCGGGTTTTTACCGAAATGGGAATGTCCACTGCCTCCATCATCGCCGCCACACAGCGTGCCACGAGATCCGGCTCCTTCATGAGACACACACCAAATCGGCCCGCCTGAACCCGGTCGCTCGGACAGCCAACATTGAGATTGACCTCGCCATAGCCCAAATTCGCCGCTATTCGCGCGCACTCGGCAAGTTCCTGAGTGTCCGATCCACCCAATTGCAGTGCCAAGGGGTGCTCTTCTGGATGATAGCCAAGCAATCGCTCACGATCTCCATGGATTATTGCACCGGTGGTGACCATTTCGGTGTGCAACAATACGTGGCGGCTCAACTGCCGCAAAAAAAATCGGCAATGACGATCGGTCCAATCCATCATCGGGGCGATGGCAATTCTATGAAAATGCATATTCGACATTGCCAGCCCGCGCCCCGCTCACGCCGCCGTCCAGCCGCCATCGACCATGAGGGCCGAGCCGGTCACCAGCGTCGAGGCATCGGACGCCAAAAAAACCACAGCCCCCATAATATCCTCCACCTCGCCGATTCGCCCGAGCGCAATGTTGGACATGACGAAATCGTGGAATTCCTGTTCTTCCAGGAACCCTTCCACCATCGGTGTTTTGATGAAAGTGGGACAGAGCGTATTGACCCGAATGCTATGTTGGCCCAGCTCCCATGCCATTGCCTTGGTGGCCCCTTCGATCGCATGCTTGGTCGCGCAATAGACGGTCCGCTTTGGTCCGCCCACATGCCCCATCTGCGAGGAAACATTAATGATCGAGCCCGGTAAGTTTGCCTCGATCAGCCCGCTGGCCACGCTCTGAGCAACGAAAATTGAGGCCCGTAAATTCAAATCCGCGATAAAGTCGTAGTCCTCTTCGGTGATGTCGGATAATTCTGCCGGACGATTACCACCGGCACTATTGACCAAAATCTGGAATGGGCCCTCAGCAGCGATGGTTGCCTTCACTGACGGCGTGTCTGTCACGTCAAGCACGATCGCCTTCGCAGTTCCGCCTTCCGATCCAATCTGGCTCGCCAGCGCCTCGATTTCATCCTCGGTCCGGGCGGCCAAAAACACTTCGGCCCCGGCTTCGGCAAGCGCTATCGCCGACGCTCGCCCGATGCCACGCCCAGCCCCGGTAATCAAAGCGCGCCGGCCGTCAAGACGGAAACTGGGCGTCTTCGGCAGCGACCCGCTCATGACTTGGGTACCACGCCGTATGGCGCTACATTGGAGCGGCCATAGCGGCGAACACGGATATTCGCCTGCTCGCCATGGCCAGCGAACCCTTCGAGCGCACATAATCTCGAACAATAACTGCCCATCATCGCCGAGGCTTCGTCGGTCAGCACTTTTTGATAGGTACAAGTCTTCATGAACTTGCCGACCCAAAGTCCCCCCGTGTATCGCGCCGCTTTTGCTGTGGGCAATGTGTGGTTGGTTCCGATCACCTTGTCACCATAAGACACATTTGTACGAGGACCGAGAAAGAGAGCGCCGTAATTGGTCATGTTTTCGGCAAAATAACCAGGATCATCTGTCATTACCTGAACATGCTCATACGCCAGACGATCGGCCTCTTCGACCATTTCCTCCAAACTTTCGCAAAGGATTACCGAACCGTAATCATTCCAGGCCTGACTTGCTATTTCCGCGGTTGGAAGGATTTCCAACTGCCGTTCCACTTCCACCATCGTCGCTTCGGCAAGCGCCCGGGAGTTGGTGAGCAAGGTGGCCGGCGAGGTCGGACCGTGCTCCGCCTGGCCCAACAAATCGACCGCACAAATCTCCGCATCCACGCTGTCATCGGCAATGATCAGCGTTTCGGTCGGCCCGGCAAAGAGATCGATACCCACTCGACCGAAAAGTTGCCGCTTAGCCTCGGCAACGAACATATTTCCGGGACCGACAAGCATATCGACCTTTTCGACACTTTCGGTTCCAAGCGCCATTGCTGCTACCGCCTGAACCCCACCCAACACGAGGATTTCGTCCGCCCCCGCCATTTGCATCGCCGCGACCTGCGCCGGGTGCGGCTCACCGTTCTGAGGAGGGGCGGACGCGACAATGCGCTTAACACCGGCGACCTTCGCTGTGAGCACGCTCATATGCGCAGATGCTACCATTGGGTACTTGCCACCCGGCACGTAACAGCCGACCGCATTCACCGGCACGTTTTTGTGCCCCAAGACCACACCCGGAAGAGTTTCCACTTCCAGGTCCAGCAAGCATTCCTTCTGCTTTTCAGCAAAGTTACGGATTTGAGCCTGGGCAAACTCGATATCGGCGATGTCGTCCGCCGAAACCTTCGCTACCGTCGCGGCGATCTCCTCTTCATCAAGGACATAGCTTTCCGGCGCATAGCCATCGAACTTTTCCGAAAGTTCGCGTACCGCCAAATCCCCGCGCTTTTCGATGTCGGCAAGAATTGCTTCGACTGTCGCGCGAACATCGGCATCGGTTGCCGCTTGTTCGTGCTCGTCCTTGCCGGTCTTCAGGTAGGTGATCATTTCGCCTCTCCGCAAATTTCGCGGAGTGTAGCAAAGATTCTTAACCAACGCCGACCGTCAACTCGACTCAATACACCCCGGGAAGCCGCGAATTTTTAAATATTATCTCACTATTCCCACTCAATAGTGCCGGGTGGCTTCGACGTCGCGTCGTAGGTAACCCGATTGATTCCCTTGACCTCGTTAATAATGCGCGTCGACACCCGCGACAGAAAAGCATGGTCGAAAGGATAAGAATCCGCAGTCATGCCGTCGGTCGAAGTGACCGCGCGGAGTGCACATGCATAGTCGTAGCTCCGCGAATCCCCCATCACACCAACAGTACGTACCGGTAACAACACAGCAAAAGCTTGCCAAATCTCGTCATAGAGGCCGGCATTGCGAATTTCATCGAGATAAACCGCATCCGCCTGGCGGAGGATATCGAGTTTATCTTTGGTAATCGGCTGTCCAGGGATACGGATCGCCAATCCGGGACCCGGGAAGGGGTGCCGGCCTACCGCTATCTCCGGCATGTCGAGTTCGCGGCCAAGCGCCCGAACCTCATCCTTGAACAAGTCCCGCAACGGCTCGACCAACTTCATATTCATACGGTCAGGCAAACCGCCCACATTATGATGCGATTTAATCGTCACACTCGGACCGCCGTCGAAGGAAACGGATTCGATTACATCCGGATATAGCGTTCCTTGCGCCAGGAATTCGGCCCCGCCCACTTTCTTCGCTTCCTCCTCGAAAACATCGATAAATAAACCGCCGATGATTTTGCGTTTGGTTTCCGGGTCCGTGACATCCTCAAGATCGCCCAGAAAAAGCTCGCTGGCATCGCGATGGACAAGGGGGATGTTAAATCGATCGCGAAACATGGCGACCACCTCGTCCCCCTCGTTCAGTCGCATCAATCCATGATCGACGAAAATACAGGTCAGTTGGTCCCCAATTGCCTCATGCAGCAGGACAGCTGCCACCGAAGAGTCGACGCCGCCCGACAGGCCGCAGATCACCTTGCCGTCACCGACCTGCGCTTTGATCTTGGCAACCGCTTCGGTTCGAAACGACGCCATCGACCAATCACCGGCGCAACCCGCAACCCGGTGGGTGAAGTTCCGTAACAACTCCGCACCATCGGGCGTGTGCACGACTTCTGGATGGAACTGGACGCCATAATACTGGCGCTCGTCATCGGCAATCACCGCATAGGGCGCGCCCTCACTGATGCCGACAGGACGAAATCCTGGCGGCAAGTCGGTTACGCGATCACCGTGGCTCATCCAAACCTGGTGTTGGCTCCCGGACGGCCAAATTCCGTCGAACAGCGCGCAGTCGTCAGACACATCGACCATCGCGCGGCCGAATTCCCGATGCTCGTGCGGCTCGACGGTACCACCCAACTGGGAGCACATAGTTTGTTGGCCATAACAGATTCCAAACACCGGTAGGCCGCTATCGAAAACCGCTTGCGGTGCTTGCGGTGCCTTGGCCTCGGTCACGCTGGCCGGACCACCCGAAAGGATGATGCCCTTCGGACCATAGGCGTCGAGCGAGGCTTTATCGACACGATTGAAGGGGTGTATCTCGCAATAAACCCCGCTTTCGCGCACCCTCCTCGCAATCAGTTGCGTAACTTGGCTGCCGAAATCAATGATCAGAATGCGTTCATTCATGGTGTCTGCTTGATAGCGGAGGTCAGTCCGCTTCGACAAGTTTTATGCCGGTCAGGTTCCAATTTTCAGCCTCTCCGTTCCAATATGGCCGCGAAAAATCCATCGGTACCATGACGATAGGTGGAAAGCCGAAGATAGGGATCATTTCCAGGGAAGGCACCGCCCACAGCCGCCTGCCAAACCTTGGCAGCAGACAACAGCGCGACTCCGTCCGACTCCGCGAGCAGAGTCTCGATTTGTTTTTCATTTTCATCGGCGAAGAAAGAGCAGGTGGCGTATATCAACCGGCCACCGGATTTGACCAACGGCAAGGCTACACGCAATAGCTCCTGCTGCAATTTTAGGAATGCTGAAAATCCGTTCTCGGTCAGCCGGCGCCGTGCCTCCGGATGTCGCCGCCAGGCGCCGGATCCCGTACAAGGTACGTCTACCAAAACCCGATCGAAGAGCCCTGCGTGTGCAGCACACCATGCCTCCCAATCGGACCCCACGGGACAAAACTCACCTACAGTGACGTCGGCCCGCTCGAGCCGTTTCGCGGCCCGGCCGAGGCGGGTTTCGTCGATATCTGCAAGCGTGATTGCGCCCTGATTTTTCATCTGTGCGGCCAACGCAAGGCTCTTACCTCCCGCGCCGGCGCAGAGATCAAGTACGTTCATTCCGGGCTGAGCATCGCAAAGCAAACTCACCAGCTGTGAGCCTTCGTCCTGAATTTCGACCTGACCCGATCGATACACCGGCAATTGATCGAGTGCCTGAGGTGCGGACAGGCGAAGACCCAAAGGCGAGAAACGGGTGTTTTCTGCCGCTATACCGGCTTTCGCCAATTCCGCCGTGGCGTGCGCCCGGTCCGATTTCAAACTATTCACGCGGAGATCCACCGGCGCCGGTTCGGCCAAGACAGCGAATTCATCTTCGACTTCTTCACCCAAAGATGCGAATGCGGTTTCATAAAGCCAATCAGAGATATTACACCGGACTGCCACCGGCTGTTCGGTAGTGATCAGCTTTTTCTCTTCAAGTCCTTCGAGCCGTTCCCGTTCTGATACGGACAAATGTGCCGGACGATGCTTCTCCCCGTCACAATGCTCGCCGAGAATTCGAACGGACATCTTGTCCGCTAAGACAGCCGCCGACAAAACCAAAGATCGCGCTGTCCCCTCTCCTCCCATCCACCAGGTCAACTGCCGGTCATGGCGAAGCACGAAATAGACACGCTCGCGGATGTCACGCCGATCCTTCGATCCGGCATAGCGACGCTTCCGAAACCAGCGGGTCAGAAACCGATCCGCTGCGTGATCATCGCTAAAAAGAGCATCCAGTATGTCTATGGTTTCTTGCAGCCGCGCGCCTGGTGTCATGGCGTGACAGCCGGAGCAAACAGCGGTTTATCCGCCCGAACTGCGATAGTTTGGCGCCTCATGCGTGACCGTGATGTCGTGGACGTGACTTTCCCGAAGGCCCGCATTGGTAATCTTGAGGAAGGTAGCGTCTTCCTGCAGATGAGGAATCGTGGCGCAGCCCGTGTACCCCATAGCCGCCTTTAAACCACCGACGAGCTGATGGATGACATTGCCGATGGGACCCTTGTAGGGCACACGGCCTTCGACGCCTTCGGGCACGTATTTTAAAGTTTC
>DLVK01000314.1:0-4502 GCA_003444235.1 Rhodospirillaceae bacterium | reverse complement strand
AGCAATCATGGATCAGGATGGTGCCAATCACCGTTTTCTTACTGACGGACAGGCGTTGGTCCTGACACCGCGCTTTTCGCCGACAACCCAGGAAATCACCTATTTGTCGTTCTTCAACGATGCGCCGCGTGTCTATCTGTTCAATATCGAAACGGGACGCCAGGAGATTCTCGGCACCTTCCGGGGGATGACGTTTGCGCCTCGGTTTACGCCGGATGGGAACGAGGTGCTGATGTCCCATGCGGAAAACGGAAATTCCGATATTTACATCATGGATCTACGAACACGCCGGGCGAAGCGCATTACGCGTCATCCGGCCATCGACACTTCGCCCAGCGCGTCGCCGGACGGAAAACAAATCGTGTTTAACTCCGACCGGGGCGGTTCGCCGCAAATTTACATTATGGATCGCAATGGCAGGAAAGTGCGGCGTATCAGTTTCGGGAAAGGCCGTTATTCGACACCGGTTTGGTCGCCTCGGGGTGATTTGATCGCATTTACACGCCAACACAGAGGCCGCTTCTATATCGGCGTGATGCGACCCGATGGTTCAGGTGAGCGTATGTTGAGCGAAAGTTTTCTCGATGAGGGACCCACTTGGTCGCCGAATGGGCGTGTTTTGATGTTTTTCCGCAAGAAACGCACCGACCGAAGTGGCGGCGGCGGTGAGAGCTTTATCTTTTCGGTTGACCTCACGGGCCACAATTTACGTCGTGTGGTCACGCCGGGCGAAGCCTAAGATCCGGCTTGGTCACCGCTATTGCCTTAGATCGGGGGCAGTTTTAAATGAAAATGCCTGATCGAATGCCAATTTAATCCAGAACGGATGGTTGTTTTTCCGCAATCGGCGTGTTTAGTATTGGCGAATAGATACTGCAAAACGCGCCATGTTAGCATCCCCAGGGGGGTATACATGTACTTGAAAGTCTTTGGCCTTTTGGCTGCTCTTACAATCCTTGCCGGCTGCGAGACACCGGCAGAGGAAAAAGATTCGACCGCAGGCGCCGGTGACACCACCGCGACGTCAACTGGTGGCGGTTCAGCGCCGGCACCAGCCGCGACAACGGTGCCCGGATCGCAACAAGATTTTGTCGTCAATGTCGGCGATCGGGTGTTCTTCGCTACTAACAGGTCCGATTTGAATGCCGAAAGCACCGCCACTCTTAAGAAACAGGCGGCATGGCTACAGAAATACGGCAACGTTTCTATTGTGGTCGAGGGCCATGCGGACGAGCGCGGCACGACGGAATTCAATCTGGGTCTTGGCGAACGTCGGGCCAACGCGGTCAAGGACTATTTGGTTAGTGTCGGCGTACCGGCAAATCGTATCAAAACCATAAGTTACGGCAAGTCGCGTCCGGCAGTGCCCGGTTCCACCGAATGGGCTTGGTCGCAAAACCGACGGTCTGTATCGATAATTAAGGGCGGCGCTGGGAGCTAATCTGCAGGTTAACGCTTTTATGGCGCGTTAGCCGGTTTGAATTGCCATAAATCAGCCGTATTTGGTCGATATTATGGGTCGCATGTCTGTAGCAGCTCAACTGAGATTGGTTGCCGAAATCTGTCGGCGGCTCGGCGCTATGGTTGCGTTCGTGTTGTTGGTGGCCGTCTCCGGTTGGACCGGCGCATCGGCACAGGAAAGCACCAGCTATGCCGAAGAGATTCGGCGTCTTACCCAGGATATCCGAGACCTGCAACGCTATGTCTATTCGGAATCGTTTGGCGGTAAGCCTCCGAAGCCGGGTTTGGCCGGCAGTGGCCAGCCATTGCCAGCAGACGCGGCAACGCGGCTCCATTTCAAATTGCAGACATTGGAGACACAACTAATGGCCCTCACCGGTCGGCTCGAGCAAATCGAGAACGGTCTCCGGCGCAGTGAGAATCGGCTAAATCGGTTGGTGTCCGACGTCGATTTGCGACTGCGTGCGATCGAAACCAAAACCGGCGTAAGCCCTGCGTTGCAGGCTCCCGCACTTGGTGGAAATCTGCCGGCACAAACAGGGCAAGTTCCCCCGCAGCCTGGGGCTGCCACTGGAAGCGGTCTTGCGCCCGGACAAAAACTATTCGGCACCGTATCGCCCAACGATATTAGCAAGGTCAAACCAGGCGAAGCTCCTGCAGCTAGTCAGCAGGCGGCGATCCGTCCGGTCCTGAGTAAACCCGCACCGGCCCCAAGTGCAGTGCCGTCGCCGGCGAATGTATCGACCAGTTCACCGCAGTCATCTGGGTCTGCCGCCAACGTCCCGCTGTTACCTGATGGAACGCCGAAGCAGCAATACGCCTACGCATTCGGATTGCTCAAAAAACGCGATTTCGCCAATGCCGCACGTTCCCTGAAAGCCTTTATCGAGAAAAATCCCAAGCACGAACTCGCGGGTAATGCGATGTATTGGCTGGGCGAAACCCATTATGACCAAAGGCAATTTGCCGAGGCGGCGCGGGTATTCCTGGATGGCTATCGCAAATACCCGAAAAGCAATAAAGCACCCGATAACCTGTTGAAGCTCGGCAAAGCGCTCAATTCCGTCGGCGAGAAAAAGTCCGCCTGCGCGACCTGGAAAAAGTTGTTGAAGGACTATCCCAAGGCTAACTCGCGCCTGGTCCGCAACGCCAAAAGTTCTATCAGCCAGAACAAATGTAGCTGACCCCGTGTCCGCGAAGGACAATTCCAGTCATCACACGGGTCTTTCTGCGGGCGACTTTGCGTCCTTGATGAATCGGCTCGGCCCGTACGAGGCCGCGCCACACCTTGCAGTCGGCTGCTCGGGCGGTGCCGATAGTTTGGCGTTGACCTTGCTCCTTGGTCATTGGGTCGAGAAACAAGGGGGCCGCTTGACCGCGTTGATCGTCGATCACGGCATTCGCGAGGAAGCCGCCGCTGAAGCTCGCGAGGTGCAGGGCTGGCTCGAAACCTTTGGCATAGCAAGTGAGATACTGGAGGCTAAACTAACTGCCGATATCTCGTCATTGCAGGCGAGCGCTCGTACGGCGCGTTATGAATTGATGGGTGATTGGTGCCGCGTTCACGGCGTGTTGCACCTATTCATCGCCCATCACCAAGAGGATCAAGCGGAAACCTTGTTGTTGAATTTGACGCGCGGTAGTGGCGTCGATGGCCTGGCAGGCATGGCAGCCATTTCCGAGCGCGGCGATTATCGTTTGTTGCGTCCCATGCTGACCGTTCCGAAAGCTCGCCTTGAAGCCACCTTGTCCGCGCGCAATCAAACCTTCATCGACGATCCTTCGAATTCGGATCGCGCCTTCAAAAGGGTCCGCTTACGGAAGGTTCTGCCGCATTTGGCAGAAGAAGGGGCGTCGGCGAACCGTCTTTCGAAAGCAGCACGCCGCATGGCAGAGGCACGGGCTGCGTTGGAGACGGCAACGACCTCATTGCTTGCAACTGGGGCTGCTCTCTATCCGGAAGGGTACGGGCGTCTCGAAATTCCGCCTTTACTGTCAGCGCCTCGAGAAGTGGCACTGCGGGCGTTGGCTCGCCTGATAAGAACTATCGGTGGCAAATCCCATACACCGCGCGGAGAACGATTGGTTGCGTGCTACGAAGCGTTATCTGCGAGTGAAAGAAAAACCGGGCCATTCGGCCGTACTCTCGGCGGTTGCCGTCTGCTCAAACGGGGGTCTGTTCTTTTCATCTGCCGCGAAGTGGCGACATCGGACATTATAGAGGCCAGAGGTAACAATTATCTTTGGGACGGTCGATTTTCGGTTTCCGGTCCAGCTGACAAGATCGCTTCATTGGTGCCGCTCGGCAGTGGAACATTCCCTGGGTTTGCCGACTACAAGCGCTCTCGCATCCCCGCGCCATTCCGTTCCGCATTGCCAACGATGCCGGGTCTTGACGGAACACCATCGCTACCCCAATTGAAGGGTGTTGCTTTATCTCCTTCGGCAATGGCGGAAACGGTACTGACGGCGGTTTTCCAACCCCGGCGGCCACTCTCGGAAGGGCCGTTTAGCGCGGCTGTCGAAGCGGATGGGCGAGGTGAATAGGTCGTAGGCGAAGCCAACGGGCTATGCTATTGAATATTAGGAGTCCTTGCGATCGGTGGCGGTTGGTGGGATGATTCCCCGCTTCCGGTGGTATTTTAGGGAGTTAATACACTGTTTGGACGTAATTTGGCCCTTTGGGCCGTGATTCTGGTTTTGCTTTTTGGGCTGTTTAACCTGTTCCAGCGACCGCAAGGCGCCGGCGCCCCGAAAGACGTGCCTTATTCGACCTTCCTGATCGAGGTCGAGAAGGGTCAGGTCGCCGAAGTTACCATTCAGGACCGTAAAATCACCGGTATCTATAAGAATTCCAACGAACAGTTCACCACCAACGCGCCGGACGATCCGGAGTTGGTTAGCCGTTTGATTAAGCATGGTGTCGGTGTCGAGGCAAAACCGCCCGAAGAGGGCATGCCGACCTTGTTCGCGGTCTTGCTTAATTGGTTCCCGATGCTGCTGTTGATTGGCGTTTGGATTTTCTTCATGCGTCAAATGCA
>DLVK01000040.1:0-3603 GCA_003444235.1 Rhodospirillaceae bacterium | reverse complement strand
GCTCGCGCACTGCCGTCGCGTTGGCCCAGGCCGCCCATTCGCAATGGACGGCTACCAGAGAGGAGAGGCCGAAAAGTGCGGCGCCGTCCGGGCGCGGGTGGGCGAGCGCTTCAGCTCTGGCTGCAGCTACGGAATCAATATTTATCGCGGCATACGCAACCGCTGCATTGTCGATTACCCGGCAGGCAGCCATTTCCGCCGCTTTGTCGTCGATAGGTGCCTTGTCGGCGGCGCAGTCGGCCAGTGCCCAAGCAAGTTGCTCTTCCTGAGGCGGCGTCTCTGCTAACGGATGAACACGGACATTGATCGTACGCATGGCATTTCCTCACCTGACGATTTGCGCTGCCAGCCACACCAATCCGACCAGCAGCGGCTGATGGAGAATATAGATCACCAGCGTGTGTCGGCCCACCCAAGCGGTCATGGCGCCAATCCCTTTTACCGGCTGCCATTCGGAAACCGGCCCGGTTGGGCGTTCCGCCCGCCAGTTGCCGTAGGCGATGCCTAACAGCATGACCCCGGCCCAGGGGAAGATCGGTACGTAATCCACGCTTTCGGGCATGCGAGTAACGAAGCCGATCCATTGCAGCCAGTCATGGTCGAAAATTCGATTGCCGACCAAATGTGGCAAGGTCCAGACGGCAATGCCTGCCGCCAAGGCATACCAGAAGGACAGCGTGAGGAAGGGCAGCACCAAAAGACTGGCGACCGCGATGCAATGGAGCACGCCGAAGAACACATATGCTTGTGGAAAGATGAAATAGGTTCCGAGCGAAACCAATCCGGCACCAAGCACGATCGCGGTCCATCGCCGCCAAAAGGCCGACCAGCCTCGCCCACGGCCCGCTGCCAGCACCATGGAAAGCCCTGCCAGAAACAGAAACGATGCCAAGATCGCCGTCCGCGCGCCGAGCCAGAACGGATCGCTAAAGAGCGCAAAGTCGGTGAATTGAAAATCGTTTAGATCCCAAGCGAGATGGTAAAGCGCCATAAAATAGACCGCGATCCCGCGCGCCAAATCGATGACGGCGATGCGGGGAGGAGCGGTGCCCTCGGAGAAGGTGGCGGTCATGGATTTATCCGTTTTTACCGGTCAAATCATGCTCAACAAACGTTCATGTATCCGTTTGCTGACCAGGATACCCTGCTTGCGGCGGATTTCTCGTTCGCGGAAGCCGCGCTCGGAGGGGATGCGGATTTCGGTTTCGCCAGGTTGCTTGGGAAGATTTTTGATTTTTGTCAGCAGCTCGTCGAGCTCGTTCTGGAACTGCCCGGCCGGCATCAGGAGTTCAGGGTCAAAGACGACAATGAAGTAGCCGAAATCGCTGACCGCGCCGTTTTTGAATCGCGCCCCGCCGAGGAGGCCGAGCGCTTGCACCATTAGCGATAATCCGTAGCCCTTATGACCGCCGAATGGATAAACGCCGCCCTTCAGCAGATCGTCGGCATTGCGGGTCGGGGCGCCATCGCCGTCGATACCGCAAACTTCAGCGAAATCCTCGCCGAGAAATGCTTTCATCAAGACTTCGCCGGACATCACCGACGCGGTTCCCATGTCGAAGATGAGCGGGTCGATTTTGCCCGGCAGGACAAAAGCCAGCGGGTTAGTGCCCAAGGCTTTCTGGCGCGCGCCCGGCGGAACAACTGTCGGGTTACTGCTGACGGCGTAAATGGCGCCGAACCCGGCTCGACCGATCTTTTCCAGATAATGCGTGGCTCGACCGCCGTACCAGCAATTTTGCATCCCGATCAGTGCGACGCCCATTTCGCTCGCTTTTTCGATGCCAACTTCGGCTGCCCGCGCAATTGCCACGTAGCCCACATGGTTTCCCCCGTCGAGCAGAGCGGAAACCGGTGTCTCTTTGACGATAGTGATTGGGGTACGGGGCTGTTTGATTTCCGGCCGGTCTGCGATCACCAATATTCGGGGTAAGCCGGCGAAGGCGTAGCCGCACATCGCGGCATCGATCAAATGGGTGGCTATGATACGGGCTTCTTCGGGCGTAAAACCTAAGCTCTCAAGGGCCTGCTCGCCGAGTGTCTCCGCATCCTCAATGCTGAGGCGGACGTGATCGTCACTGTTGGCGTCCAGCGGATTCTCACTCACGGTATGCTCCCCGATCAGTGCCCTCTAAACAGCGCCGACGCCGGTATATTGGCGTTTCAGCGCGAGGCGTTCTTTCCAGTCTCTCGGCGCGCGCACGCCTGTAATGTGATCTTCGAATGGGTCTTCATGGAGGCCGCCGGCGGGTTGGTCGGCCTCGCTCCATATGCCCTTCTGCCGCCGCGCCTCACGCTGATCGATGACCCAGTCGTGGTAACTCTCCATCACTACTCTACCTCCGGGAGCCGCGAGTTGGGCGGCACGGAAGCAGTCGTCCTGATCGCGATAGCGCGCCGCCTCCGCCTCGTCGACCACCAGTGGCTCGGTCTCGAGATCGTAGCCTTCGGCCTTATGGACCTCACCCGCGACGCCCGCATAAATGCGTTGCTCGAACAGGCTGAGCTTATCCCGATACATGCCGATGAACTCGTCGGTGACCGGCCGGCCGAGGGGCTTGTGGTCGCGAAGCTTGCCGCGTGCTTGCGCGATCGGGCTTTGGTGAAAATCGAGCATGGCGGGCTCGTACTCTTCATCCAAGAAGACGCAGACCTCGCGCAACAGTTTTTCCGGTTCGCGCACCAAATCTTCATAGTGAACGTCGAGCCAGGTTTCGGCGGGAAAATGCTTGCGGAGGCTTTGTGCCTCGGCCTGGCTATGGGCCCAGTTCTCGGCGGCAACGAAAATATTGGTCGGGCCGAAATCCGCTTGCATGCAGTCGACCGACATGTCGCGCCCGTCCCGAGTGACGCAGATGAATTTGGCGCCAGGAAAGTCCTCAAGGATTTCTTTGCAGAAATAGAGATTATTCGGAGTTTTCTCGCCCCAGCGCGGTTTATCGACCCATTTGGCGTAACGCTCGAACATGGCGCAGTAGATGCCGGCAAAGCTCTTTTCTTTGAGCTCGCCCATCAACTCGTCGACGATGGTGGCGGGGTTCGTCGGCATACCCCAGAACGGATTTCGCAGCCCGAATACCATTTCGTCCGCGAGCACCCGCAGGTTTTCCTCTTTGCTGAGATCGCCGAAGGTGTGGAGATAGCCGCGGAAGCGCGGGTACCACCATGCCACTTCGGGGACGGCGAGGCGGCTGTGGCAGCCAAGCATGGCCATGACCAGCGTCGAGCCCGAACGCTCTTGGCCGACGATGAAGATCGGTTTTTCGTCGAGATCGATCGGCATGGGAATCCTCCTTTAGGGGAATAAATGTTGGGTTACGTCTCGCACATCTTCGATGTCGTCGATTCGGGCCCAGCCATCGACCAAGGCGTCGAACTTATCCTTCGGCCAGCCCTTATAGTCGGCACAGCCGCGTGCCTTGTCGGCGACCTCCTCATAGGTCATCGGGTCGAGATGGCTGCCTTTACCGTAATCCGCGCGCTCGGTGAATTCGCGTCCATCCTTGAGCGTGAAAGTGACCAAAGTGGTGTAGTTCTCGTAACCCTTTGCTTTGCCTTCGTCGTCCGGGAAGGAGGTGTATTTGGTGTTGGCTAACATAGCCT
>DLVK01000206.1:0-6024 GCA_003444235.1 Rhodospirillaceae bacterium | reverse complement strand
CTGTCGACGAACCGCCCTCGGAAGAAGATGCGGAACATCCCTGGCAGAAGGACCATCTGCCAAATATGACCGGGACGGCGGATGCTTATCGTCCGCCTGGTCACACATTGGCCGGCGGTAAGCGCGATCGTGCCACTGGCGATTACGAGCCCTGGACGCCGAACTGATGGGCGAAGACGCGAAACACGAAATAAAACACATTCTGCTTGGTATCCTGGTGGTTGCCCTGACAGCCGTGTTTTTCTTTCTCTCTTATCAGAGTGGGCCCAAAGGACAGGCCAGCGGCTACCTTTTAAGTGCGCGCTTCAACGCGACCGACGGTATCGCGGTTGGTAGCGACGTGGTGTTGACCGGAATCAAAGTGGGGCAGGTCACCACCCGCGAATATGATTCGAAGAAACAGAGTGTCCGCGTTGAGATGGCGTTTCGCGAGGACATAAATATTCCACAGGAAAGTACGGTCTCGATCGTATCGGATGGCTTGTTGGGAGCGAAGTATCTTAAGATCGAACCAGGCGGATCGGAAGACAATATGAAATCCGGCGACGAATTCGAGTTCGTTCAGGACTCGATACCGCTGGTCGAGTTACTCGAGAAAATTGTAATCGAAGCGGAAGAGAAGCGTGCCCAATCGGCAGCACCGCCGCCGGCAAAGAAAAAGGACAACCCATTTAGTGTCCTGAACCCGTAAAGGAGCCGATCTAGCCGATGAGACGAAACGTTTTAGAAACCGCCCTTGCCGCAATGGTGCTGCTGGTTGCAGGAGTTTTCCTGGCTTTTGCTCATAACATTGGCAATGTGGCCCCGGTCGACGGTTGGCAGGTGCAAGCCAAGTTTAATTCGATCGACGGCCTTTCTATTGGCAACGATGTACGGATCGGCGGCGTCAAGGTGGGTACCGTCGTTAAACTCGATATCGATCAGAAGGACTACCGAGCACTAGTTACGATGATGGTGCTGCCGGAGTTGAAATTACCAGAGGACACGGTTGCTTCCGTGGTCACGGCAGGGGTGCTTGGTGGAAAATACATTGCACTTGCGCCCGGCACCGGCAAGCGTTCGAGCCAGCACGGGCTGGTTTTAAAAAACACCAAGGATGTGGAACCGGTTGAAACCACAGTGGGTAAGGAAATCTTCGGGCTAGGCGGGGGGGCCGGTCTCTAATGTGGTTCACGATCGGCGGCAAGGAAGTCGAAATCAGCGCGGCAAAGCTGTTTTCCCGTAAGTCCGTAGAAACCATTTTGGGTGCTACCGTGCTGTCGATTATCGGTATTTCCGTCTATTTCGCGTTCAGCGCCACCGATTTAAAGCCGGATGAAGGCTATAAGGTTACGGCGCAATTCAATGCGGTTGATGGATTAGTCGTGGGCGGTGATGTGCGTATCGGCGGGGTCAAGATCGGCACCGTTGTCGATCAAAAAGTAGATCCCGAAAGCTTCAAAGCGGTCGTCACGATGACAATCCGCCCAGACGTCCGTTTGACCAAGGATACTCAGGTTCGAATCGGTAATGACGGTTTGTTGGGTGGCAACTACATCAAGCTCGAACCCGGCGGCGGCAAGAAACTGATCGGTGACGGTGCTGAGCTTAAGAAGACCAAGGATGTTATTTCGCTTGGTGAATTACTCGAGCGGGTTTTGGTACTAGTGCGTGAGGGCCCGGCAGCAAAAACACCGGAATTTTAGGCTGGCGCTTGATGGGGCGATACGCCGTTCCCAAATAAAATTGTGATGATGATGTTGCGTTCTTCGATCGCTGGTCTTTTTAGTCTGCTCTTCGTGGCGGATCCCGCGTGGTCGTTCGAGGGCGATACCGTATTGTTGCAGGGGATGGACAAGGTCACCGCCCGTGTCTGGTCATTTGAAGCGCCAGTCGGGCGCACGGTTACATTCGGCACGCTACAGATTGTGGTGCAAAAATGCGAACGCACCCCACCCGAGGAACCACCGGAATCGACCGCGTTTCTCGATATATACGAAGCGAAAAAAGGCGAAGCGCGGAGCGATCTGTTCCATGGCTGGATGTTTGCGTCCAGCCCGAGTCTCAATGGACTGGAACATCCGGTCTATGACGTGTGGGTGTTGGACTGCAAACTTAAAGCGAAGCCGAAACCAGAAGCCGAAAAAAAGTCCTAAGACAATCCCGCCTCGCGGATTAACGCCTTGGCCGTGTCACCGGCAAGGAATTCCACAAAGGCTGTCGCGGTTGCATTGTTTTCGGCGCCGGCGACGACCCCGGCAAAAAATATCGTCATATTGGCGATGGCGTCGGGCAAAGGACCGACAAGATCTACCTTCACCCCAGTTCCGTTGACCCGAAGAATCTCGGTCATCTGGCCAAACCCGATTTCGTTTGCAGCGGTGCCGGCACCGATACGATCCATCACCGCTGCACCGGTGGGAGTGCGTTCGGTCCGTTCGGCGATATCCTTGGCAAGTCCGAGATCGTCCAAAAGTTTCTCGATATAGATGCCGCTGGAGGCGACATTGTAGATCACCGCGGAGGCATTGCGGATGGACTCGCAAAATGTTTCAACCGTGGAAATATCCGGGTGTGGCGTGCCATCGCGCACCACTACCGATGATGCTATCGCGCCCAAGCGCTCGAATGGATCTGGTTGCAAGCTGCCCGCATCGAGGAAACTGTTGACCACAGCTTCAGCGCCGACCAACGCTTGAAAACCGTGATCGCTCGCGGCGATGGTTTCGCGCATGGCAGGTGCGGTAACGAAAGTGATGTCGATCGGGATGTCATGCTCAGCGGTAAAGGCTTCGGTCGTCTTTAGAACTGCATTTCGGCAAGCGCCGGCGGACAGAAGTTTCAATTCATTTGTCATTGTGGGCCCCCATTATTGATTAGACGGCTTTCTGGTCTAGTGTCGCATTTAGGATATCGTCGCCGATCGATTCTTTAAAACAAGCTTCCACCTGGAGTGCGTCGTCGAGCATCGAACGATATTCGGTGCGGGGTATTTCGATTGCGCCGAACTGGGTCAAATGCTTGGTGATGAATTGGGTGTCGACGAAGGCAAAACCACCTGCGTGCATGCGTGCGACTAGGTGCACCAATGCAACCTTGCTGGCATCGCGTTCCCGGGTGAACATGCTTTCGCCAAAAAAGATTCCGCCCAGAACGACCCCGTAAAGCCCTCCCACCAATTCACCATCTCGCCAGCATTCGATCGAATGCGCATGGCCCATATGGTGCAGGCTTGTATAGAGCTCAATAATTCGGTTGTTGATCCAGGTTCGTGGCCGATCGTCCGCGGCTTCGGCGCAGCTTTCGATTACCGCTTCGAAATCCCGGTCCGCAGTGACCTCGAAGCGATCGGAACGCACGGTTCGTTTTAGGCGGCGCGGCACGTGAAACCTGTCCAAAGGAAGTATCCCTCGCATGCGGGGGTCGACCCAGAAGATATCGGGGTCATCGTGGTCTTCGGCCATGGGAAATACGCCGACTGCGTATGCTTTCAGCAACAGGTCAGGCGTGATGTCGGGCATCTCCATTGAACCTAGATCCCTAGTCGCCGTTGGCTTCTTGCTCAAGCCAATGTTCGAGCCAATGAATGTCGTAATCACCTTCGATAAAGGATGGGACGTCCATCAATCGCTGGTGAAGAGCGATGGTGCTGTCGATTCCACCGACCACGATCTCATCCAGCGTGCGTCGCAGACGCATCAAACACTGATCGCGATCGCGCCCATGGACGATGAGTTTGGCGATCATGCTGTCATAGTGGGGCGGTACGTCATAGCCGGCATAGATCGCGGAATCGACCCGAACACCGAGCCCGCCTGGGGCATGAAAATCGGTAACCTTTCCGGGCGAAGGTGCGAAAGTGAGTGGATGCTCCGCATTAATGCGGCACTCGATCGCATGCCCGTTAAGCGGAATATCTTCTTGGGTATAGCCAAGCGGTTCGCCAGCGGCGATTCTCAATTGTCCGCGCACGAGGTCATAACCTGTGATCATTTCTGTAATCGGATGTTCGACCTGAAGGCGCGTATTCATTTCGATAAAATAGAACTCGTCATTTTCGTAGAGAAATTCGACAGTACCGGCACTTCGATAATTTATCTTCGTCAGCGCGTCTGTAACGGTATGACCGATGCGAGCGCGGGTTTCCGCATCGATCGCCGGTGACGGTGCCTCTTCGAGTACCTTTTGATGGCGACGCTGTAAGGAGCAGTCGCGCTCGCCCATATGAACCACGAGGCCATTTCCGTCGCCGATGACTTGAATTTCGATATGTCGAGGTTGGCGTAATAGTTTTTCGATGTAGACCGTATCGTCGCCGAACGCAGCGCCAGCCTCTTGCCGGCACAGTTCGAGCGCTTCAGGCAGTTCATCAGCGCTATCGGCAATTTTCATGCCCCGTCCGCCGCCGCCGGATGCGGCTTTAATGATAACCGGATAGCCCGCGTCTTCGGCAAACGCCGCCGCCTCTTCCGGTGTTTCTACCGGACCGTCGGACCCCGGCACTACCGGGAGGCCGATTTCGATTGCTTTCTGTTTAGCAGTGATCTTGTCGCCCATCAGGCTGATATGTTCGGCGGTGGGTCCGACAAAGGCTAGGCCGTGTTCTTCAACCATCTCGGCAAATTTCGCGTTTTCCGACAGAAAGCCTATGCCGGGATGGATCGCGTCGGCAGCGGTAATGTGGGCTGCCGATAAAATGGCCGGGATATTGAGGTAGCTATCGGCGGATGCCGGTGGGCCGATGCAGACTGCTTCGTCGGCTAACCGAACATGCATAGCGTCCGCATCCGCTGTCGAATGGATGGCGACGGTGCTAATTCCGAGCTCCTTACAAGCGCGATGAATGCGGAGCGCAATTTCGCCGCGGTTTGCGATGAGGACTTTGTCGAACAAGGGCTTTACTCGATGGTCAGCAGCGGTTCTCCGAACTCGACCGGTTGTGCATCGGTGACGAGTATTCGGGTCACCGTGCCGGCGCGAGGCGCGGGGATCGGGTTCATGACTTTCATCGCTTCGACAATCATCAACGTCTGGCCTTCGCTAACCTGATCGCCTTCGGAAACGAATGCCGGGTCTCCTGGCTTTGGCGATAGGTATACGGTACCAACCATCGGCGACGGTATGTCATTTGCGGAATCGACTGGTAGCACTTCTGCGCTTTCGGCAGACTCTGATGTATCGGTGGCCGGCGCCGGGGCGGCCGGCACCGATTGAGCCACAGTCGCGACGGCACTTTGCCGAGATACACGGACCGATTGCCGTCCCTCGCTGATCTCGATCTCGCTCAAACCTGTTTCCTCTAGGAGTTCGTTCAGCTCCCGGATCAGTTCCTTATCGAGATTAAGTTTCGCCATGTATCGTTAATCCTGTTTGCTTAGTAATTGCGCTGCAGCTTCTAGCGCCAATTCGTAGCCGGCGGCACCGAAACCGCAAATAACCCCGGTTGCACATTTTGAGATGTAAGAATGATGCCGAAATTCCTCGCGCGCAAAAATATTCGACAGATGCAATTCAATGACCGGAGTTTCAACCAACTGCAACGCATCCAAAATAGCGATCGAGGTGTGAGTAAATGCGCCGGCGTTGATTATGATTATGTCCTGATTCTCGCGTGCGTCCTGGATCCATCCGACTAATTCACCTTCGAGGTTGGACTGTCGGAAAGTCAGTTCAAGCTTCAAGCGTTTGGCGGCGGATTTGGATGCGGCTTCGATGTCTTCCAACGTTTCCGAGCCATAAACGTCGGGCTCGCGCACACCCAACATATTGAGATTTGGCCCGTTTAGGACGAGCACCCGTTTCGTGTCGGTCAAGACAGGTATCCTGCAATGATAGCTTCGAAAGGCACTATATCAATTCGTTGCGGTGGGGGAAGAAAAGATAAAGTGTGTCTTCGGACAAAAGGGAATACGGGCCGGTGTACTTTTTAAGAAAGATTCAGGTTTAAAATCAATTAGATGGGGGTTCCTCTTTGGTGGAGACGATCCTCTCCATGCTGAAGAGCGGTGCATTCCCTTACTACAGATAGGCGTTTAGAGTGGCCAC
>DLVK01000177.1:0-3121 GCA_003444235.1 Rhodospirillaceae bacterium | reverse complement strand
GCCTTTTCCGCCCACTCGGCGACGCTGACGCAGGGCTCGCCCTCGACCGAGGTGCGGTAGAGCGTGCGCCGCTGTTCCGGGTTGTAGTAGGTCGCGGCGTGGATCAGGCAGCGGTGATCCCAGATCACGAAATCGCCCACCTCCCAGCGGTGGCTGTATTGGAACTCGTCGCGGGCCTGATGGGCGAAAAGACGGTCGAGCAGTTCGTTGCTCTCATCCTCATCCATACCCTCGATATGGGTTGTGAAGCCGGCGCTGACGAAAAGCGCCTTGCGGCCACTTTTGGGATGTACGCGGACCACCGGGTGGGTGGCGCCTGCCAGCTTCTTCGGTTGCTCCTCGTCGAGCTCGGCAATACGTTCCGGCGATTTGACCTTGTGCCATAGATGGCGCGCGGTGAGCCCATCGATCCGCTCTTTGGTGTCCGCATCGAGGGTTTCGTAGGCCGCATACATGTCGGCGAATAGCGTATCGCCGCCTTCTTCCGGGACTTCGACCGCATACATCAGCCCGAGCCCGCTCGGGATTGTCTGATAGGACTGATCCGAATGCCAGAAGCGCCCGCCGGCGGGATTGCTGCCCTGCAGAGTGTTGCCGAAGATGTAGATTTCCTGCGCTTCGGGCACCGTATATTGGGTTTGGGCGTGGATTGCCGTCTCGCCGAAGCGCCGTGTGACCTCGATTTGGGTCCCGTGATCCATTTCCTGGTTTTTCAGCGCGATCAGGCCGTAGTTGTATAGCGCTGCTTCGACACCGGCGAACGCCGCCTCGTCGAGCAGGTCTTTCGCATCGACACCGGTCAAAACCGCGCCGAAGCTATCGGTGATCGGGCTGACGTTGATGCTCGGCATCTTCCCCCCTCCCGGCTCGTTGCCGCCTCTAATTACTGGCCCAAATCAACCATACGGATGGTCGGGCAAACTGGTCATGATGTGGCTCGACCAGACGCTCGGCTCGTGCACCGCGTCCGCCTCGACGAGGCAATCGCGGGTGACGTCGGCCCAGCTCTGTGCGCCCATCAGTGCGAAAGCAATCCCGAGTTCTTCTTCGAGGATTTCGAGAACACGGACCAGACCGTCCTCGCCCGCCGCGCCAAGGCCGACGCATTGCAGACGGCCGATGCCGACCATGTCGGCGCCGATCGCCATCGCTTTGACGATGTCGGTGCCGCGCTGGATGCCGCCATCGACGATGATCTTGGTTTTGCCTTTGACCGCATCGACGATTTCGGGCAGCACCTGGATCGTGCCGCGCCCGTGATCGAGTGCGCGGCCGCCATGGTTTGAGATATAGACCGCATCGACGCCTTCTTCCGCAGCCCGGACCGCGTCTTCCACGTCGCCAATACCCTTCAGGATGAACGGGATATCCCATTTGTCCTTGAAGCGTTTGACATTGTCCCAAGTCCATTTGGCTTGCCAGATATGTTCCTCGTTGGAGACGTTGGCGCGCCATTTTTTCATGAACCGGTTGGCGAGGTCGCGTTCGCGCCGGCTGTAGGAGGCGGAGTCCACGGTGACCGCGAAGCCGTCATAGCCGTTGTCGATGGCACGCTGAGCGTATTCGTCGACGAATTCGTCGTCGCCACGCACATAAAGCTGGAAGATACGAGGATTGTCGGCCGCCGCCGCCACTTCTTCGAGGCCCGGTGCGCAACGGGAACTCAGCATGTCGAATACGTTGTAGCGTTCCGACGCGCGCGCGGTTACCGCACCGCCACCGGCGGCAAAGCTTTCGATCGAGCCCACCGGTGCCAGAATGAGGGGCAGGCGTACTTTCTTGCCCAGAAACTCGGTGGATGGATCGAACGTGGTGACGTCCCGCATTGCCCGCGGGCGCAGGCCCAGCTTGTCGTAACCGTGACGGTTGCGGCGGAGCGTGGTCTCGCTGTCGGTTGCACCGGCCATGTAATCCCAGACGCCCTGGCTCACCGTGCTGTGGGCGTGCTGGATGATTTCGTGGATGGTGGCGAACCGGAACGATAAGTCTTCGTTGCCGGCCAGGCGTTTTTCCGCCGCTTCCAGTTCTTGTTCGGATTGCGTTTTCATATCTGCCATCGCTTTGCTGGTGTTACTTGCCCTTGAAGACCGGGAAACGCTTCTCGAGGAAGGCGTTGACTGCTTCCGTATGGTCTTCGCTGGAACGCGCCAAGGTCATATGGGACGAGATCTGATCGAGATGGGCGCGGATATCCATATCCATGCCCTGATAGATCGCGCGTTTGATGAGACGGACCGAAATCGGCGCTTTGCGGGAAATTTTCCGCGCCAATTTGTAGGTCTCTTCCAGAAGGTCTTCTTTGGGATAGACATGATTGACGAGGCCGATGCGGAGCGCTTCTTCGGAATCGATCAGATTGGCCGAGAAGGCGAGTTCGAGCGCCATCGGCAGCCCGACCACCCGCGGCAATACCCAACACCCGCCGGCGCCCGGGACCAAGCCCATATTGACGTAGCTTTCGGCAAAGCGAGCGTCGTCGGACGCAAGCCGGAAATCGCAATGGCATGCGATATCGAGGCCGGCACCCGTTGCCGGGCCGTTAATCGCGGCGATGATCGGCTTGTCGAAATCGACCATTAGGCGCGGAACCCGCTGAATGCCGTCATAAAGGCTGTACTTCGCGATCATCGGGCTTTTCTTTTCGACCGCCTCTTTCATCGCTTTGATGTCGCCGCCGGCGCAGAAGGAATCGCCGTGGCCGGTCAGCACCACCACTTTGACATCGTCGTCATCCTGAATTTCCTCGAGGCGCTCGACCATGGCATCGAGCATTTCCGGCGACAGCGCGTTACGCACGTCGGGCCGGTGCAGGGTCAAAGTGGCGATATTACCTTCGACCTCATATTTAAGGTGGTCGGTCATGGTTTCCCCCTGAAGGTTGGTTTTCGAATTTGGCTAGGAAGTAGCCCGGAATCCGCGACTTGTCCAGACGCCGGCCTGAAGGCCCGAACAAGGTAAAATCCACCTGATTGCGGAGAAAAAATATCTAATTAATTGAAATACATAGATTAAATCTATTGGTTCCTTGGCTCCATTTGTGTCAGCATAATCAGTTCGGCGCGCGCCTTTCGAATATAAGTGCGCCGGAATGCATATGGAGGATGTCATGGCCCTGTCGAAA
>DLVK01000445.1:0-7986 GCA_003444235.1 Rhodospirillaceae bacterium | reverse complement strand
CTTTTCGGGCTTCATCGTGTCATTGGCACCAGTCTGCCGAAAAGCGACCGGAACCGAAAGCGCAAGGAAGGCAAGCGACAGCGCAAGCGAAGCAACACCGTAAACGTAAGCCGTCCCGCCGATGAACCACGGCGCGGCTGCGACCGGCACGAGCAATACGGCATAGGCGAGGATCTGCCGGCGTGTCGAGGTTTCACCCCGGACGACCGGCATCATCGGAATGCCGACATTGGCATAATCGGTCTTCACGAACAGCGCGAGCGCCCAGAAATGCGGCGGCGTCCAGAAAAAGACCAAGGCAAACAACACAACCGGTTCGATGCTGATGCCGCCTGTCACCGCAGCCCAACCAATCATCGGAGGAAACGCCCCCGAGGCACCGCCGATAACAATATTCTGCGGCGTACGGCGTTTCAGCCACATCGTATAGACGAAGACATAAAACAATATGGCAATTGCGAGGATCGATGCGGCGGCGACATTGACCGCCAGCCCCATCACGGTTACCGAACCAATCGCCAGCACAACCCCAAATCCGAGTGCATCACCTGGAGCAATGCGGCCGGTTGGGATCGGTCGAGATTTCGTGCGTGACATTACTGCGTCGATATCTCGGTCGTACCACATGTTGATCGCACCGGACGCCCCAGCGCCGACCGCGATACACAACACCGCCACCACTGAGAGCACCGGATGCAATTCACCTGGCGCCAGCAGCAAGCCCGCCAGGCCCGAAAATACCACCAGCGACATCACCCGTGGTTTCAGGAGCTGGACATAGTCCGTCGGCTCGGCGCCTGCGTATCCGGCCCCGTTTCGACTTTCTAAGTGATAGGCGGTTTCCGCCACAAATGCCTCCCCGCCACCGGTTACTTGATCTGCGGAATTTCGTGAAAGCTATGGAACGGTGGCGGCGAACTCAAAGTCCACTCCAAAGTCGTCGCGCCCTCGCCCCAATAATTCTCGCCGACCTTGCGACCCCATTTCACCGTGTAGATCAACATGGCGACGAAAAAGAGCGTCGAGGCATAGGACATATATGCTCCGTAGGACGAAACTGCGTTCCAACCAGCCATCGCATCCGGATAATCGATATAGCGCCGCGGCATCCCGGCAAGGCCCAGAAAATGCTGCGGGAAAAACGTGATGTTTACGCCGATAAAGGTGGTCCAGAAATGGAATTTACCGGCCCATTCCGGATATTGGCGGCCGCACATTTTGCCTAACCAGTAATAGATGCCGGCGAAAATCGTAAACACCGCGCCCAATGACAGGACGTAATGGAAATGAGCAACCACGTAGTAGGTATCGTGGAGCACCAAATCGACGCCGGAATTGGCAAGCACCACACCGGTGACGCCGCCGACCGTGAACAAGAAAATAAAGCCAACCGCGAAAAGCATCGGGGTATCGAACCGGATCGAGCCGCCCCACATGGTCGCGATCCAGCTGAATATTTTGATGCCCGTCGGCACTGCGATGACCATGGTCGCAGCGACAAAGTAGGCCCGCGTATCCACGTCCAAGCCGACCGTGTACATGTGATGCGCCCAGACGATGAAGCCGATGAACCCGATTGCCACCATCGCGTAGGCCATTCCCAAATAGCCGAATACCGGCTTGCGCGAGAAGGTCGCAACGATATGACTGACAATGCCAAAGCCGGGCAGGATCATGATGTAGACCTCTGGATGGCCAAAGAACCAGAAAAGATGCTGGAACAGGATCGGATCCCCACCGCCTTCGGGATTGAAGAAGCTAGTACCGAAATTTCGGTCGGTCAGCAGCATGGTGATGGCGCCCGCCAATACCGGCAGCGACAACAACAACAAGAACGCGGTGACCAGAGTTGCCCATACGAACAACGGCATCTTGTGCAGCGTCATGCCGGGCGCACGCATATTGAATATCGTTGTGATGAAATTAATCGCACCCAAGATCGAAGATGCGCCGGCGACATGAAGCGAGAATATCGCCATGTCGACTGCCGGCCCCGGGTGACCAGTGTCGCTTGATAAAGGCGGATAAATAGTCCAGCCAGTACCGGCACCACCGCCCAGCACCGCCGACCCCAACAGCAGCAGGAAGGCTGGCGGCAATAGCCAGAAACTGATGTTGTTCATGCGCGGAAACGCCATATCGGGCGCACCGATCATCAACGGCACAATCCAATTCCCGAATCCGCCGATCACTGCGGGCATGACCACGAAGAACACCATGATCAAGCCGTGCGCAGTAATGAACATGTTCCACAGATGTCCGTCCGGCGAACCATCCTCGTTGGTCATAAACTGAACGCCGGGGTCTTGGAGTTCCAAGCGCATATAGACCGAGAAGGCGCCGCCGATCAGGCCCGCGACGATGGAGAAAATAAGGTACATCGAACCGATGTCCTTATGATTGGTCGAATAAACGAACCGCCGCCAACCGGTAGGAGTATGATGGTCGTCGTGGTGATCGCCGTGGTGATCGTCGTGTCCGTGTGCGCCGGCTGGATGTGCTTCGGCCATGGTGATTCCCTTACGTCCTTCTACGTTCTAGCCATCATTGAGCGGCGGCCTTGCGCGCAAGCTCAATGGTGTTGTCTTTAGGTGTCTTTTTCTCGGCAGTATTCGTGGCGTCCGGCGATTGCGGCGTATCCACTCTCGCAAATTTCTTCTTTGCGGATTTAGTCCATTTTTCAAATTCCGCCATGCTCACCGCGTGCACTTCGATCGGCATATACGCGTGGCCAGCGCCGCAAAGCTCCGAACAGTAACCGAAATAAGTACCCGGCCTTTTGATCTCGACCCAAGTCTCGTTAAGTCGGCCCGGTACCGTGTCCAGCCGAACGCCGAGTGGCGAAATCGCCCAAGCATGTAATACATCGCTTGCGGTCAAAATCAGGCGAATCTTTTTGCCCACGGGCAATACCACCGGATTGTCGGTGCTGAGTTGACGCAAGAACGGTCGAGAACTCTTCGCCTTTGCTGCAGCCGCTTTGGCCTTATTCAAGTCCTCGCCCTGCAACAGGTTAGCGGTAAATTCGAAATTGCCGTGGTCCGGATACTGATAGGTCCAATTCCATTGGTTACCGATCACCTTCAGCGTCATATCCGCTTTTTCGATCCGGTCGGCAAAATAAAGCAATTTGAAGGAAGGAATGGCGATGGCGACAAGTATGATGATCGGGATCGCGGTCCAAGCCACTTCCAAAACCGCATGATGCGTGGTTGTCGACGGGTTGGGGTTTTTACTTTCGCGAAATCTCACCGCCACGTAAATCAGTAGCGCCAAAACGAATACAGAGATCACGGTAATGATGATGAGCAAAATGTCGTGGAACCACGTGATCTTGTCCATCGTCGGGGACGCCGAGGGCTGCAATCCCAGCTGCCATGGTTGCGGACCGACTTTTACGTCATCCGCTGCCCACAACATCGGCGCAAATAACGCCGTAGTTGCCGCTGCCACTGCGGCTAAACCTCGTTTCACACTCATTTCTCCCCCCAACCGAAGATCTGAAAAATCGGTTGGAATCTGTTGATTCCCGCGATCAAAATGCCAACCGCCGATAAGTTAGAATTTATAGCATCCGACCGCTATCCATCCTATTCCGCGTGACACTATGTCGCAAAAATTCCGCGTAAAGTTAAGCGTTTAGAACGGCTTCGTAAAGCATTCCAATGACCGGCGGCAAAAATAGTCAAAACCGCTTAATTATCGTAATAAAGGCCTCTATGATTAACCATTGTCGCGCCGCAATGATTGGGGCGCGGTAAGTTTATTTGCGACGTCGAATTGCCGACAAAGAAAGCAAGCATGGACCACCTATCTGCCACCGACGAATTGTTTTTCGATCGAGCCGGCCTCGACCGAGTTCGGTTGGAAAAGCTTGTCGGAGACTCATTGCAGGGTGCTGACGATGGCGAGCTTTTTTTGGAATATTGCCAATCGGAAAGCATCGCTTTCGATGACGGAAAGGTTAAAAGCGCAAGCTACGATACGCTTCAGGGCTTCGGCTTGCGTGCGGTATCCGGTGAAGCGACCGGTTACGCGCATTCCTCTGAACTCTCCGAATCCGCCATCAAACGGGCCGCGCAAACCGTTCGCGCGGTGACCGCAGGCCATAGCGGAGAACTTTCCGACGGTCCGGCGCACCCCAATCAAAATCTTTATTCAGACGCCAACCCGTTGGGTGAATTGGATTTCGACTCCAAGGTGAAGCTCTTGGCGGATATCGACGATTATGCGCGTAGCCTTGATGACAAGGTCAGCCAGGTCATGGCGTCGCTTTCCGGCGAATGGCAAGCGGTACAAATTATCCGCCCCGACGGCGCCCGAACCGCAGATATCCGCCCACTGGTACGGCTGAATGTGTCGGTCGTGGTCGCCGATGGCGATAAGATGGAAAGCGGTGGACAGGGAACCGGTGGACGTACCGGCTACCAAAGCTATTTCGAGCCCGCTGCCTGGCAAGCCCAGACCGAGGAGGCTTTTCGCCAGGCGATGATCAATCTCGATTCGGAGCAGGCGCCCGCGGGCGAAATGACAGTTGTGCTCGGACCCGGCTGGCCCGGCATCTTACTCCATGAAGCAATCGGGCACGGGCTCGAAGGCGATTTTAACCGCAAGAAAACCTCGGCCTTTGCCGGACTGATGGGCGAACGGGTCGCAAGTCCCGGTGTCACGGTGGTCGACGACGGCACGATCGCCGATCGGCGCGGATCGATAACTATCGACGATGAAGGAACCGCGCCGGCGAATACGGTTTTGATCGAGGATGGTATCCTCACCGGCTACATCCAGGATCGGATGAATGCACGGCTGATGGGCATGGACGCGACCGGAAACGGCCGGCGACAGTCTTACGCTCATGCGCCGATGCCGCGTATGACAAACACTTACATGCTGGGCGGCGACAAAGACCCCGACGAGATTCTGCAATCGGTAGACAAAGGACTTTACGCAGTTAATTTTGGCGGCGGACAGGTCGATATTACCAGCGGTAAATTCGTCTTTAGCTGTACAGAAGCGTATCAAATCGAGGACGGAAAGTTGGGCGCGCCGGTTAAAGGTGCAACTTTGATCGGAAACGGTCCCGATGCGCTGACACGAGTCTCCATGATCGGAAACGATATGACACTCGACCCCGGCGTCGGCACATGCGGCAAGAGCGGCCAAAGTGTTCCCGTCGGAGTTGGCCAACCCACCATGCGACTCGACGGGCTCACCGTCGGCGGGACGGCGGCGTGATATGAGCATTAGACGAATTCTCGCAATTCCGGTTTTGATCGGGGTGTTTCTTCTCGCCGCTTGTGAGGACGATCAGGCAACTGGAAAGGGCTCAACCGGAAGCCGCAGCGATTTGGATCTCCAGATCTCCGATTTCCGCTTTACCGTAGAGCGCGGTCGAAACACCTATTACCACAACCGAAATTATGTCGAAAAAGGCGGCGTCGGGGTGACGCTCAACCGGGGCAAGGTCTGCGTCGAGAACGGAAAGATTTGCGTCGAATCCGCAGTTCAATACCGGGTCGAACCGAGCGCGACCCTTACCCAACCAAACCACAAGGTCGCCACTACTTTGGATAAGGACAATATCACTATCGAGTATTGGGGAAGTGCGGATAACGGCGAACCAGTGCATATCCGCCGGGTGGTAAAGACGGACGGCAGAACCGCCTCGGTGGAATAGGTAAAACCCGAAACGCACTCTTAGTAGGTGGTTTCGTCATAAACCTTGGTAATATCTCCGGCCCAATCCGCTTCGAATCTTTCCAGTAGACGCTCCGCCGGCGAAACCCCGCTTTCGGCAATATCCAGGAGAGTCTCGAGGAACGCCGTCTCGTCTTCGCACTTGCCGCCAGCAACCCGACGACGCTTCAAGCCATCATGGGCAATCGCCACCACTTGTTTGGCGACCTTCTGCAAAGGCGCACCGCGGAATTCCGTTTGTAACGCGGTTTTCGGAACGCCATCTCGCAGCGCCTGCATTTCGTCGACCTGCCAGTCCTTGATTAGATCCCACGCCGCAGCTTGCGCCTCCGCATCGTAAAGCAACCCGACCCATAGTGCGGGCAATGCGCAGAGCCGACTCCAAGGGCCACCATCTGCGCCGCGCATTTCGATGAAATGTTTGAGCCGAACCTCGGGAAAGGGTGTCGTCAAATGATCTTCCCAATCCTTGAGACTGGGATATTCGCCCTCGAAACCATCGAGCTTACCGGCCATAAAGTCTCGAAAGGAGTGCCCGGAGACGTCGATGTACTTGCCATCGCGATAGACGAAATACATCGGAACATCCAGGACATATTCCACCCAGCGCTCGAAACCGAAATCATCGTCAAAGACGAATGGAAGCATGCCCGACCGGTCGGGATCGGTGTCGGTCCAGGTGTGACTGCGATAACTGAGAAAGCCGTTCGGTCGGCCTTCGGTAAACGGCGAATTGGCAAATAGCGCCGTCGCCATCGGCTGCAGCGCAACGGAGATACGCATTTTCTCGACCATATCCGCCTCGGATTCGAAATCGAGATTGACCTGTACCGTCGCCGTACGGAGCATCATGTCATGGCCGAGCGTACCCTTTTTCGGCATATATTCGCGCATCACCTTGTAGCGGCCTTTGGGCATCCACGGAATTTCATCACGGCGCCATTTTGGGACGAAGCCGATACCGGACACCCCGGCACCAATTTCCTCGCACACCGCCTTTACTTCATCCAAATGGGCATGGACCTCGTCGCAGGTGTTGTGAATGGTTTCGACCGGTGCCCCGGAAAGCTCGAATTGACCGCCCGGCTCCAAAGTCACCGATGAACCGTCCGGCTTTTTCAACGCGATGATATTCTCGCCTTCCATCACCGGTGCCCAGCCAAACCGCCGCAGACCTTCCAGGATTTGGCGAATGCCCGGTTCGCCGTCATAGGCGAGCGGCGCATAGTCGCCCAGGCGATAGGCGAATTTTTCATGCTCGGTGCCGATTCGCCAATCCGCACGCGCCTTCACGCCCCGTTCGAGATACTCGACGAGAACCTTCTTGTCGGTGAGCGGTTCACCGGCGGGCGCGGCGTCGGACATGGCGAATGTTTCTTCCGGATGCATTCAGATTCAAATGAGTACCTACTCTATCCGGCATTTCTGTCAATGGGCCGATTATCCCAATCACCGAGTATTGATTGCCAGCAACTCAGCGCAGCGATCGCGGCGGTTTCGGCCTTTAGCAATCGCGGCCCTAGCCCAACCGGCACCGCATAAGGCAGCTCGCGCAGCATCTCGTGCTCGGCCGGACTGAATCCCCCGACCGGTCCGACCGCAAGCACCCAATCGCTGCCGGTGCCGGCGGCTTTGATCTCGGCAAGTGCTTCGAAAATCGGCATTGCGGTACCCGCTTCGGCCGCGAGCAGGAGGCGCGTATTGGCGGGCCAATTCTCTAGCCTTTCACTTAGCGACAATGGATCTTCGATTTCGGGCACGCTTAGTCGGTCGCATTGCTCCGCCGCCTCCACCGCCGTCGCCCGTAGGCGAGCACGGTTGAACCGCACGACATCGGTGAAATCGGTAATCACCGGATTCAGTCGCGCGACGCCGAGTTCCGTGGCTTTTTGCACCATGATTTCCATCGGCCCCTTTTTGATCGGCGCGAACATCAAGCCCGGACCGGCCGCCTCACTCTGAGTTCGTTGCAAGGTCTCCGCCACAACAGACCCCGCATTGCCGGAAATCCCAAACGCCCCATGCCATTCCCCATCACGACCATTGAACAAGGCCACCGTGGCGCCGACCTCAAGCCGAAGTACGTTCTTCAGATAATGGGTTTGCCCCTTCTCCAGCGCGACGGTTTCGCCTGTCACGAGGGGCGATTCGACAAATAAGCGCGGTGGCGGCTTCGCCATCGTCCGCTATTTGCGCTTTTTCTTGTTCTGTGCAGACAGCTCATCCAATCCGTAAATCAGATTGCGCGCGGCCTCGGCGATTCGTGATTTTGGATGTTCCTGACAATAA
>DLVK01000164.1:0-4879 GCA_003444235.1 Rhodospirillaceae bacterium | reverse complement strand
CATCAATCGGACCGCGCCATAGCGGTCGACAAGACTACCGGTCCAAATTGAAAAGAGAAGCGAGGCTCCCGCATGCGCGGCATACCCGGCGGTTACCCACTCCGCAGACCAATTTTTTAACTTTGCAATCGCCAACAGATGAAAACCAAGTGCGGTATCGAAAAATGCTGTCGCGACAAAGCCGGGGACCAATAAATAGAATGTGACCCCGCGCAGCGCTTCGCCAAGCGTGCTTTCGACTTCGGGTTTATCCCCGTCAGTAGATGAACCTTCGGGAATCGCGCCATCTTCGGCCCTTAGCAGAAACATCGTTGCTGGCAGTATCAGGAGCAACACCAACGCCGCACAGCCAAGAAATGTCTCCCGCCAACCGATAGCGGCGATCGCAGCCACTGCCGCGACAGGTGCAATTGCTCGCCCGAACGGAAATCCGAGCGCCGCAACCGCCACCGCCTTACCGCGGTTTTCACGGAAAATCTTCACCATACCGGTGAGCGACGTATGAGTTGCTAACCCCTGCCCCATATGGCGCAGAAAAAATATCGCGAACACCAAAAACCAAACCGTCGGCGCAAGCGCCGTGGCAAGACAAGCAGCGAGCAGCCCACCGCAAACCATCAAGGCATAAGGCTTGAGATTGATCCGATCGATCCAACCACCGGTATAGGTAAGCAACGCTGCGGACAACAGCGTACCGACCATATAAATCGTGCCCCACTCCGAATGGCTGAGGTTAAAGGTAGCCTCGATACTCGGACTGAAAATTCCAACGAAATAGGATTGGCCGACCGTCGACGCGAAGCCCATCAAAAAACCGAACGCTATTACGCGCCCGTTCGTGCGCAGAAATTCGACATAGCCGGTGGCAGGATTGCTAGACATGGAAAGCGCTCTTTACCGGAGTTCGGCCTAAAACGCCACCATGATCGAAGACGGCTCCTCGTCACGTGCCAACGCTTCCTGCAAAAGCGATGACATTTTGAACATTTCCGGCGCCACGCTGAAAACTTCGTTCATCAGCACGTCGTTTAGATCCAGACCGGCGCCGATAATCGCCGCTTCGGCGCGACGCTTGGTTGCCTCGTCGACGCTGGATGTATCCGGAATTGTGTTGATGTCGCCTGTCGGTGGTTTTTCCATTCCCGCGGTCAACGGTGGACGTTCCGCACGCCAAGAGGTCGCACGTTCGAAAGCATGGGCAGCGTTGAGCACGGTTCCTTCATCGAACGGCCGCCCAGAAACCAGCATCGAAAGAGGAAGGCCATCCTCGTCGAACCCGTTGCAAACGGAAATCGACGGGCCACAGACGGTACTGAAGTGCGCCGATGTCTTGGCACCGGACCAATTACTGACCGAGCCGAAAACCGTAAATGGCGGGGCCGACCCCAGGCCGGGCGTGATCAACACGTCGAACTGGTCATAAACCGCTTTCATTTCTTCCATCATGCGCCGGCGCAGTCGGCTCGCTTGCATATAGTCCACTCCCGACATCAAACAGGCGGGAATAGTAAATACGCGGAAATCATGCCCGAAATCCTGCGGTCGGCTGCGCAATTCCGGATAATGAACCGAGAAAATTTCAATCTCCGCCATAGTCAGCTTGACCGTTTTATAATCCTTTAACGGCCGAACGCGTGCATCCGACACCTCGGCACCAAGTGATTTGAAGACGGCAATCCCCTCTTCCATCGAACGAACCACCGCTTCAGACGACTGCGTCTCCTCTTCGTAAAAATGGCGAATGACGCCAACGCGAAGTCCTTTGACGTCGCCGGTGAGTGCCGCACGGTAATCCGGCAAGGATACGTTAGCACTCGCCGGATCACGTTCCGGATCGTGACCTGCCAACACTTGCAGGGCAATCGCACAATCTTCAACGGTCCAGCACATCGGCCCCGCATGATCGAACGAATAGGAATTAGCGATTACGCCGCCTCTACTAACCAGCCCATAAGTGGGCTTTAAACCAGCAATTCCACAAAGGCCGGCGGGACCGCGAATGGTACCGCCGGTATCGGTACCGAGTGCGAGAGGTACTAACCCGGACGCAACGCCGGCACCTGGACCACTCGACGAGCCACCGGAAAACCGTTCGAGCTTCCAGGGATTGCGTGCCGGTGGCCATGGCAGGTCTAACGATGGTCCGCCATGGGCATATTCGTGCGTCGCCATTTTACCAAGCAATATAGCCCCGGCCCGTTTCAGCCGTTCGACCGCGGTTGCATCCCGGTCTGGCACACAATTGATACCAAGCTTCGAATGTCCGGTGGTGAGAATGCCCTCGGTTTCGTAAACATCTTTTAAGCCGAAGGGGATCCCATGAAGCGGGCCCTTATAGTCACCGTTCGCGATTTCCGATTCCGCCGCACGTGCCGCTTCGCGGGCATGCTCGCCCGTGACGGTCAAAAACGCATCGACCAGCGGATTTAGCGCTTCAATCCGACTAAGCAAAGCATCCACATATTCCACCGGCGAAAGTTTGCCGCCGGCAATCAGTGTTGACGCCTCTGCAATGGTGAGCCGGTCGAGATCAGTTTGCATACCTAAAACGGCGCCTCTCCCTTAAGCACTACCCGATGGAGCAGCCGTCGCTCTTGCGGTTCGTAATCCTTGATCGCTAAATGCTGGAGTCCGCAATTATCCCACATGACGACGTCCCCCGCTTGCCAATTATGGGTGTATATAAATTCTTCACGGATGATGTGATTAGAGAGCTCGGCGATCAAGGGAAGCGCCTCTTCGTCGGAGATTCCTTCTATTTTGGTGCATTCGCCTTCTCGCACATACAAACATTTGCGTCCGGTGAACGGATGCGTTCTCACGATCGGGTGGGACATCGGCGGATGTTTCGCACCCAACGATTTGGTTACACGTTGCGTGGCATTACCGCGTCGTTTCCGAGCACCGATTTCATGGACCGCGCGTAATCCTTCGAGGCGGACCTTTAAATCATCTTCAAGCGCATCATAGGCAGCAGCGGCACTGGCATAGAGTGTGTCGCCCAGCGCCTTGCCGTCGCGCATCGGAATTTCAATGGCAAACAGCATCGTCGCCCGCGGAGGTTTTGCGGTATAGGACTGATCGCTATGCCAGGTTTGGCCCGCATTGGGATTTCCTATATAGGCGCCGTCCTCTTTGATATTTGAATTTACCAAAATGTCGGGATGGGTCGGGTGCCGATGATAATCCGCGAACACATTCGGAGCGACAGGTCCGAAACGTTTCGCGAAGGCGAGTTGATCGTCGGGCGTGATATCCTGATTGCGAAAGACGATTATGAAGTGCTCGTTGAGCGCCGCCTCAATTTTCGCAAAATCCTCTTCACCGATACCTTCGGCAATATCGATCCCGGCAATTTCGACACCGGCCGGGGCGCCGCTCGGAATGATCTCCATCACTTCGCCCAGTTCAGTTGAGCCCGATGAGGGACAGTCTATGCCCCTCCCAACAGACCCACAAGCGAGCGATGGATTCTGACTTGGACTATTTACGTCCGCCGGCTAACACATCCAGCCGCATGCGAAGACTTGTCGGCTCGATATAATTATCGACACCCGATCCGAGAAACAGGATTACCAAGGTCGGCTTGTTCGCGCCCAATTGCCCCTTGCAGGCAGCGGTAATTCCGATTTCACGATTGCCGCGCTGTGAAGTGGGTTTCGACTGGCCGCAAAGAGAATTTTTCAGCCCGGCCAGGTCCAATGATGGACGCCGGTCCGGTCCGTAACTCAAACGATCCTTCGGCACCACATAAACACTGAGCAACGGCTCGACCTTTCCTTGCTTGGTAAAGCGGTTACGAAATTGCGCACTGGCGGTGATATTGAGGTCGGTAGCGCCAGGCGAAACCATCTCGAACTGCAAGCAAGTGCGCCGATTCATCGTCGGAAAAACGCGAGAATCATGCCCTTTGAAGGGGTGACTCTTGTCGAAAGACTCATCGATTGTGTAAAAACCGTTTTTCTCAACACTACTCACATACTTATGACCAAGTAAAAAACATTCTTGAGCCGCAGTATTAGAGTAGGTATTTGTAGAAAATCCAAAATTAACCGCAGTAATAGTAACTAATACTACGACTATACTTTTTATTATTCCGGACATGACTTTTGTCTCCGGTTTGTTATTGCCCACCAAGCGCGCGGACTTTAACAGATTTCGCCAAAATGCGCGAATTTCTTGTGAACAGGCCTATTCTTCGAGATCGTCGAGCCGGGCCGGCATTTCCAAGAAGGCCAAGAGCACATGCCAGAAACGATGTCGGTTGATTCCGATGGTCATGTTATGAGCTTGGCCGGAGATCTGAACGAGTTGCTTATCGAGCGTACCGAGCTTGGCATAAAATTCAGCCATATCCGCGTTGGTGGTGATACCATCATGCTCGGCCCGTATCATCAGAACAGGACATTTAAATTTTTCCGGATCGATGATCGGCAGGTTTACACACATATCGATATAGGTACCGTTGGGGACGCTGCCGCCACCATTATTCATCTCCGCGGCCGCGGCGATTTCCGGCAGTTCGGGAACCGTAAGACCGACCGTATCGCGTGTGAACATGCCTTTGAAATACTCCGCATCGACTTGACGGCTGTTAGTTGCCTGCCATTCATCGAGCCGTTGGGCCCGCTTAATCAATGACGGTGCGTTCTCGCCTGTATAGGGAAATGCCGACAGAGCGATCCGCGCGACCCGCTCCGGACACGCATTTTGGAAGGCTCCAGCGCGCAACGCTCCCGATGATGTGCCGAAAAACGAATACGCGGTTTCGCCGGTTTCTTTCTCGATGATGGGAATTGCCGCCTTCAAATCTTCGACGCCATCCAAAATATAGGAATAGCCATCTGTGCGACTGGATTTACCGTAGCCTTCATGGTCC
>DLVK01000328.1:0-2766 GCA_003444235.1 Rhodospirillaceae bacterium | reverse complement strand
AGAGGGGGTCGAAAAAGACCTCAATCGTGCGCTAGAACTATTCCAGTCGGCTGCGGATAATGGTGTCGAATCCGCAGTGGATAGCGTTACACTGATTGAAAAACTAGTACCGAAAACCAAACCCGCAGATGTGATCAAACCCTGATCGTTATAGAAAACTTGGTGTGGGTTTAGCCAGGAGGACAGGGCCATGCCCGATGATTTTTTGACCAACTCGAAAATCGTTGCTGCCTATCGTGAAAAGACGCCGGGTTCGGCGGATTGCGCAAACGAAGCGCGGGAACATTTCCCTAGTGGCCTCACCCATGATTCAAGGCGTCTACGGCCATATGGTCTCTATGTGGATCGCGCCCAGGGTTCGCGCAAATGGGACGTGGATGGCAACGAATATGTCGATTATTTCGGGGGGCACGGTGCACTGCTGTTAGGGCACAATCATCCGGTGGTAACCGCTGCCGTGCATGATCAAGTCGACAAGGGTACCCATTACGGCTCGGGCCACCGTCTCGAAATCGATTGGGGAGGGTTGGTCAAGGATTTGCTGCCATGCGCTGAAGAAGTGAGGTTTGTTTCATCAGGCACCGAGGCAAACTTGATGGCGCTTCGGATCGCGCGGGCGCATACCGGTCGCGACAAGTTGCTTCGCTTCAAAGGGCATTTCCACGGCTGGCAGGATCATGTGGCCTTTGGTGTATCCAGTCATTACGACGGGACGCCGACACCGGGTGTACTCGATGGGATCGCAGATAACGTTTTGTTAGCTCCGCCGGACGATATCGACGAGACCAAGCGTATTATCGAAGCGAATGACGATATTGCCGCGGCGATTATCGAACCCACAGGTTCGTCTTTCGGCAGAACGCCGGTTACCAAGGAGTTCCTCGCCGCATTGCGCGAAATAACCGCAGAGCGTGGAATCGTTCTGATTTTCGACGAGGTGGTGTCCGGGTTCCGAGCGTCTCCCGGAGGTGCTCAGCAAGTACACGATATCATCCCGGATATGGCGAGCCTGGCGAAAATCGTGGCGGGCGGCCTACCGGGCGGCGCCATTTGCGGCACCAAAAATCTTTTGGATCATTTGGATTTCGACGTTGCGGATTCGAAGGGCTTCGAAAAGATTGGCCATCAGGGCACATTCAATGCCAACCCACTGTCAGCTTCCGCAGGCGTTGCGACACTTACAATGGTACGTGACGAGACGCCGACCCAGGATGCGATCGATATTGCCAACAGCATTCGCGCGAAGGTGAACAAGGTTTTTGCCGACGAAGGCGTCAAATGGGCATGCTACGGACAGTTTTCCGAGCTGCATTTCTTCCTCAATCCCGACAATGTGGACATCGAGCCCGAGAACTTCGAATTCATGCATCGCAAATGCGATTTCTTCAAAACCAACGAAGAAATCGCGACTAAGTTCCGGATCGGCTTGATGGTGAACGGTGTGGACATTAACGGCAAATTGGCCGGCAAGGTGTCCGCTGTTCATTCCGAGGAAGATGCGGACAAGACTGCGGACGCGGTGCGCGGCGCTCTTGACATGTTGCGCTCGGAAGGCGCATTGCCCTCGTAAAGGTCCAATTGGGGAGGACTTCATGTCCGAAGAGAACGACAAGCCCCTGCCATTGGCGGGGCTCAAAGTGGTGGAATTTTGCCAAATAATCATGGGGCCGTCCTGTGGGGTGGTGCTTGCTGACCTAGGCGCGGACGTAATCAAGGTCGAACCTGCGCCGGGCGGAGATAAAACGCGCAAGTTGTCGGGTTTTGCTGCTGGGTTCTTTTCTTCCTTCAATCGCAACCGACGCTCGATTGCGCTCAATCTAAAGGATCCGAAAGGCCTTGAGATTGCGCATAAATTGATCGCTGAAGCGGATGTGCTGACGGAGAATTTTGCGCCCGGGACCATGGACCGATTGGGTTGTGGTTACGAGCAAGCAGCCGAGATCAATCCGAGTTTGGTTTATTGCTCCCTTAAAGGATTTTTAAGCGGGCCTTACGAAAAAAGACAGGCTCTGGACGAGGTGGTCCAGTTTATGGGCGGGCTGGCCTATATGACCGGGCCACCGGGCCGTCCGCTGCGAGCCGGTGCTTCGGTCATTGATATTATGGGCGGCACGTTTGGCGTCGTCGGCATTCTGGCAGCACTGCGCGAACGTGACCGCACCGGCAAGGGGCAGCTCATTAAAAGCGCCTTGTTCGAAAATGTCGCGCATCTCATGCATACGCATATGTCGGGTGAGGCAATCCAGCGGAAAGAGGTACCGCCGATGCCGGTTCGTTGGAGCGCTTGGGCGATTTATGAGGTGATGGAGACCGGCGATGGCCAGCAGGTATTTATCGGCATCACCAGCGATAATCACTGGCAGCGTTTCTGTGAAAAATTCGACCGTCGAGATTTGCTCGAGGACCCGGAGTTCCAAACCAATGAAGACAGGGTGGCTGCGCAAGAACGGTTAAAACCGATAGTGCGCGAAATCATCAAATCGCACAGTAAGGAAAAGGTTTTGGCAATCTGCGAGGAGATCAACATCCCGTTCGCGCCGGTGGCTGAAACCAAAGACTTGTTCGATGACCCGCAACTAAATGCCCATGGCAGGATGTTGGAGACACGATTGCCGGATGGACGAACGGCAAAACTTCCCCGCTTGCCGATAGAGGTTGGCGATCACGATCTGGGCTTGCGAAGCCAGCCGCCAGAAGTAGGCGAACATACGCGCGAAATATTGGCCGAGCTTGGATATGACTCCCGCACGCTCGATGAACTCGAGG
>DLVK01000441.1:0-4003 GCA_003444235.1 Rhodospirillaceae bacterium | reverse complement strand
GGTTGCGGCTCCTCAGCTGACCTGATTCAGGACTGTTCGCGACAAAAGCCGGATGGGTATCGGGCGTAGGTCTGAAGGTGCCAAGACCCTGCTGCAATCAGCCTGCCCCATCGCCCTCCGATGCTGCCAGGAGATCCATCAAGTTGCGGGCAGCTTCCCGATCTTCCTCGTTCTCGAACGCTACATTGAGATCGGGGGCGGACCCGAACATGTGCAGGAACGACCACAGCGCAAAGCACTTGCCCCGGTCCTTCTCAAGCTCCGCAAAAGTCAGCTTTGCGCCCCAATTCCGGTCATTGAAGCGGCGTAGTTGGCTGCGTGAAAGCGGCCATCGGTTTAGCTCGCTCGGAGTCGCAGGGATTCTGGACGATCCGAGACTGCAACTTCACAGCCGAGAAAAGGGATCGCGGGCGGTTACGAGTGCGATCATATTGGCGATGGCGCTGCCACCAATCGCTTTGGCGCACAGGGATATGGGCCAACCTTGGCGCATCGGCATAGATAACTTAATGAGAACTCCGCTCGTTCCGAGCGGACTGTTTCGTATCTCCCGCAACCCCATATTCCTAGGCATGCGGCTGAGCCTTTGGGGATTATTGCTCGCCATGCCATCCGGAATAACGGCCGCGCTCGCCTTGTTTAGCGAAGCACTCATCGGCTTCCAGGTCCGGTTGGAGGAAGAGAACTTGCGGCAAACCTACGGCTTGGCCTACGTGGATTACACAGTGCGGACCCGGCGCTGGATCTAGGCAGACGATACCGCCAGATTGTCGACCCTTGGACCATGTTTTCAAAGCCGGTTCAGCTTTCCAATGCGAAACGGCAAAGTGTAGCAATTGCCGGTCCCTTATTTCATGAGGGAGTTTTTGAGTTGAATAGTCGGAAAGCAGCCATTGCCGCACTTTTTGCGCTCGTCACCTTGGGTGCTTGCGAAATCCGCAAGGAAACGGATGCGGATAATACCGCGCCTACCGAGCACGATTACTCGGACGCTTGGTCATCATCCAAGGGTTTGCAAATTGAAGGTGCTGATTCGCCCGGTCGTTCCGGGCCAAAATTTGTGATCGGACGTCTCGAAGTTGAAGTGCCGCCAGGATGGGAGCAGCGATCCACCGCGGACCAAACGTTTGCGGCGCGCTTCAGTCAAAGTGACGAGGGGGATGCGCCGACGCTGGCCGTCGAGCCGAGTTTTGGAGAATTTGCCGTCGCCCGTGTCGGCCTCGCCGCACTTATAGGTGATATTCAGATCGGCACTCCGGGTTTTCGCGTCCATCGTACAACTGACATCGCGGTGCCAGGTGCAACATCTGCCGTTCGGCTCGATTTCAATTACGGCACGGAAGACACGAACGGTGTTTTCCAAGGGATGTGGATTGTAGCTTCGGACGAATCGACGAAGGAGTCGATCGCGGTCGCGCTTTCCGCCCCAGACCCGCTCGACATGCAAATTGCCGATCGTGTGCAATCGAGCCTGGTCATGCGGCCGCGTTGAAGAGATTGGCCACCGCGCCGGTGTTGGGTTAAGAATGCGGATAAGAGTCGCAGGAAAAGGAGCGCCGATGTTGAAGAATGAAATGAAAGACAAGGCAGCCTTCGCCGCGCTGGCAATCGTGGTGCTGGCCTCGCTCTCCGCGTGCGAGGCGCGGATGGAAGATGGAGCGGATACTTCCGGGGATGTCGAGCAGCAAGCTACGCAGCAGGGAGAAGTCAACCGCGTTGATACCGACATTGCGCCCCAGCCGGTTGCGATGCAGGCCATAAGGTCGGTCCCGTTCGCCTATGGCTCGACGCTGGATATCACCAATATCGAGATCACGGGCGATATCATGACAGTCGAATTCCGCGCTCGCACGACTGAAATGAACATGACCGAAATGATGAGCCTGGACCGCGTTAATTATATCGAGGACGAAACATCGCGGCAGGTCGAAGCCTTGCGGGACAGCGAGGGTAATTACCTGGCGAACCCGATTACGTCGAGGGGCGACACGCTGCGAATCCAGACCGAAGACGGTATCGGATGGATCAAGTTCCCGAAGCCTGCAGAGGGTGTGACCACCATTTCTCTGACGATTCCCGACGCTGGCGCGCTCAACGGCCTGCCCGTCCCATCCCGATGATTGGTCGACCTGCAGCGTCCTCGACGCTGGCGGTGCTGCTCGCGTTGGGCGGTTGCAACGACACCGGCGGTGAAACTCCCCCATCAGCGGATGGGGTGTCCGCTACGCCTGCGGGGCTAGGCAGCACGCCGACCAGTTCAGCCGATGCAGGCAGCGCCTCGGGTACGGGCAGCAACCTTTCGGCCAACACTTCCAGCCTTACGGCGAACAGCAGTGACCTAAATTCGCGCATCGTTGGCATGAACCGGATCGTCGAACTTCCGTCGGACGTGCTGTTCGATTTCGACAGTGCCGAGCTCAAGCCGCAGGCCGAAGCGGCTTTGCGACAGGTTGCCGACGCGATCCGCTCCGCGCCGCAGGGGAGTATCACCATTATCGGTCACACGGATAGCATGGGCAGCGATGCCTATAATTTGGACCTCTCCACACGCCGGGCACAGGCTGTGCGTGACTGGATGGGGGAACAAGTCGGTGTGAGACAACGCGACTTCGAAGTCTCAGGCGCGGGTGAAGGCGATCCCGTTATGCCAAATGCCAATCCTGACGGAAGCGATTCCGAAGAGGGCCGCTCGCGCAATCGCCGCGTCGAGGTAGTCATACCGCTTGAATAGGTTGTGTCATCGGAGTTCGGCACGAGTCGTTGAAGGGTGATGCTGGGGTGTGGCGGTAGCAATGCCGAAGTTCGCCCTTCGACCTTAATAGTGGCCATCGAAGCCGAAACGAAAAATGTTCAAAAGCAGACGTGACGTTAACAACGTAACGCCTTATTATGGCTTGGTCGAAAATAGAGCAGCAGGGTGGTAGCTCCTGCGCCCGCTTCAGCGGGTTCTTCTCTGCCTCGGCGTCAATCGAACCGGTTCGGTGTGACGCGATGAGGTTTCGCGCTCCCGGACCAAATGTGGAGCGAGAGCATGAACTACGTTTATTTGAGTTTGGCTATAATCGCCGAAGTGATCGGCACCACCTTTATGAAGCAATCGGAAGGTTTCACCAAGCTGGTGCCCGGTCTGATCACTGCTGCCGCCTATGTGGTGGCTTTTTACTTTCTATCACTGACACTGAAAACGATTCCGACAGGTATTGCTTATGCAATTTGGTCAGGCGTCGGCATAGTTCTGATCGCAGCCGTAGCATGGCTTTTCCAGGGACAGAAACTCGATGCTCCCGCTATGGTGGGTATGGGATTGATTGTAGCTGGTGTCGTGGTGATGAACGTATTTTCGAAGGTGTCGGCTCATTAAAGTGCGACTGTCCGCTTGGTGACAAAGCAGCGTCGCAAGTGGACAGTCGGCATCCACCCACATTCACGACATAGCGATCCTGCGCAAACTGCGTCCGCTTTTGGGAATTAGGTATCTCGCAATTTATGACCGAGATCGGGTCGGAAGCAGAATGGCAGATTTTCGCGCTTTTTTGACTGGAACCGGACAGTCAGCTCTCGGCCCAATTTTCGTCATCACATTCTAAAAAGTTAGCCTCCTACTCGCCGGCCTTACCCTTCAAGAATGCCACCACTTTCGGCCAACTGTCGGCGCGGGCGGTAGCGTTGCCCTCGACGCTTCCGCCGAAGGTATCGAGCCTGTCATAAAACGCATCGCCCGGTGCCATGGGCGGCCCGAACACGAAGTGTCCGGCGTCCTGATAGGACAAGACAGTAACGGGCGGACCCGATAGCTCGGAACTACGTGCCAACAGCATTCGCGACATAGGACATGCGGGCCACATGGTTTCGGCCTCTCCGCACACGAGCATGATTCTCGCGCTGGCTCGTTCGATCGGAATCGCGGCACGATCTGCATTCGCGCGCTGCGCGGGATCCTCGATAGCGCGATAGACGCTGATGATACCATCCGTTGCGGTCCAGTCAGAGAACGGCATTGTCG
>DLVK01000145.1:0-5700 GCA_003444235.1 Rhodospirillaceae bacterium | reverse complement strand
CTCAAAAAGTATCAGGGATCGTTGGGCTTTCAGCCCTAAACCTGTTTGGGTCGCTCGGTATCTTTGATTGTGATGCGGTGCATTAGACGCCGCTCTGTCGGATAGTCCGAAACGGCGTAATGGCAAACGCAGCGATTATCCCAGATTGCCAGCGAGCCGGGTTCCCAGCGCATGCGGCAAGTGAATTCGGGCTTCGACAAATGTGCGATGAAGAATTCGTAAAGCGGCACGCTTTCTTCGGTAGACATACCATCAAAAGAAACAGTCTGATCGCCGATATAAAGCGCATTACGTCCGGTTTCGGGATGGGTCCGTACGAGTGGATGTACCGAGACCACATCGACGCCTTTTTTGACTTTCTTTAATTTCCCACCCATACGATTTGAAGAGTAGTACTGCTGGCGGCTCTTGCCGTCATAACGGCTGGGATCGTTCCCGTCATTGTAAGTGTTGAGTTTGAGCGCCATTTTCTGCATGCCCGGCGATAGGGCTTCGAAGGCGGCATAGGTATTGCTGAACATCGTGTCGCCGCCGAGCGACGGCAGTTCCTGCGCATACAAGATGGTGTATTTGCACGGCATCGTCGAATACATCTGATCGGTGTGCCAACGGTTGCCAAACGTGCGTGCCTCGCCAGGGTTCTTTATGACCTCGAAAATTTCGGGATGCGCTTCGTGGCCGGTCATATAAGGGTAATAGTAGATTCCACCCCAACGCTTGGCGAACTTGATGTACTCCTCAGGACTCAAATCTTGGTCGCGAATATAGAGCACCTGGTATGTCAGCATCGCCTGTTTTAGTTCTGCGAAGGTCGCTCTGGGTATCGGCTTTGCTAGGTCGATTCCGGTGACATCGGCGCCGAGGGCGCCGGTTGTGGGCGATACAGAGATCAGATCGAAGGAAGGGTTTTGAAGCATGGTGGCACCTAAAACGGCGTGTCGCCTTTGATCAGGAGCTTGTGCACCCGACGACGATAGCCATGATAATCATTCAACGCCAAGTGCAGACAGCAACGGTTATCCCACATTGTAATGGTGCCCACTTCCCATTGGACGCGGCATGTATGGTGCGTTTGGCCGTTATGGACTTTGAGATAGCTCAGGAGCGGTTCGCTTTCCGCATCGGTCCATCCGGAAATCCGTTCGGTATGCGACCCCACATAAAGCGCTTTGCGGCCGGTCTCCGGGTGAGTACGGATAATTGGATGTTCGGAAATGGTTACCGCTTCACCGGGATCGATTTGTGCCATCGTCGCGATGCCGGCATTTTGCCGTTCCATCCGGCTCAAGCCCGACGGATGTTTTTTGCTGTCGCCGTTGTTAACGCCTTTCAGTTCCGAAAGCATGTCTTTCATGCCATCGGAAAGTGCTTCATAGCCGAGATAGGTACTGGCGAAGCAAGTATCACCGCCGTGGGGCGGCATTTCCAAGGCGTAGAGCATTGTCATCTTTGCCGGTTCGGTTCGGTACTGCTGATCCGTATGCCAGCGTCCGCCGTTATTCTGCGTTTCGTCTTCCTTTTTCAGGATTTCGGTAATTTCAGGATGGCCGTCGATAGGTTTGTTGAAAACATGCGGCTGCAATTCGCCGAACCGTAGCCCAAAGGCCTTCTGCTGATCCGGAGTAATCTTTTGGTCGCGAATGGCGAGGACCTGATATTGCAGCCAGGCTGCGTATAGATCGTCGAACGTTTCGTCGTCCATATCATTGACGTTGACGCCGCGAATTTCTGCGCCCAGCGCGCCTGCGATCGGATTTACTTCGAAACGGGTATACTCGCGTGATTCCAGAGGCTTATCGCTTGCTACTTCAGCCATCTTCGTTCTCCTTATGCCGTCGGCAAAAGACGATACTTTGTTTCGCAGTTGACTAGAATTAGCTTCATATTAACACAGCCGAAAAATAATTCGAGAGAGCGCGGCGAAACCGCCCAATTCGGCGCTTTTTATGGCAAGGAGCTTCGGTCCGCGCTATCTAACTTGTCATGAGCGAGTCGCAGTCAGAGAGCACCCGCGCCAAAACCGGCGTACTGTTGATAAATTTGGGGACGCCCGATGGTACCGGTTACTGGGCGGTGCGGCGTTATTTGAGTGAATTTTTGAGCGATCGGCGGGTCGTCGAAATGTCGCCGTTATTTTGGCAACCGTTGCTACAAGGGATCATTCTGACCGTGAGGCCTCACCGTAGTGGCCAGGCCTATGCTCGCATTTGGGATCATGAAACGGACGAATCTCCGTTACGTCGTATTACTCGCGAACAAGCCGATGCTGTTGCAACGAAAATCGGAACCGATGAATTGATTGTCGATTGGGCCATGCGCTATGGGCAGCCATCGATTGCGGACAGGTTAAACGCCCTTCGTGACAAAGGCTGCGCGCGAATTTTGCTGGTGGCGCTCTATCCGCAATACAGCGCGACAACGACCGCGTCCGTTTATGACAAAGCGTTCGATGCACTGCAAAAGATGCGTTGGCAGCCCGCTATCCGAACACTTCCGCCGTATTACTCGGAGGAGATTTATATCGATGCGCTCAAGACTACCCTAGAAGCACATTTGCAAGCACTGGATTGGCAGCCCGATTCGGTATTGGCATCGTTTCATGGGTTGCCCAAGCGATATGCAGCAGCGGGTGACCCCTATGAGCGGCATTGCGAAATGACCGCGAATTTGCTGCGAACCGCGATGGGGTACTCGGAGGACGATTTTCAGATGACATTTCAATCGCGGTTCGGCCCAGCGGCTTGGTTAGAGCCGTATACCGACGACGTCCTGTCCGATTTGGCTGCGGCGGGCAAAAAGAACATCGTTGTGACAATGCCCGGATTTGCCGCTGATTGCCTTGAAACCTTGGACGAGATTGCAAACGAGAGTAGGGCACATTTCATCGCTGCCGGTGGCGAAAAGTTTTCAGTGGTCCCTTGTTTGAATGCGGGACCCGAGGGCATTGAGTTGTTGAATTCGCTGATTACGCGAGAACTCTCGGGCTGGCACGACGGCACGGAATAATACGGACACCCGAAATTTCAGGTTTTTTGCCTACCCGCTTTATTATCGCTTATTATTGAAAAGCGTGTCTCGCGATAGGCTGAACGAGGGCAGTTTAGGGGTAGTTCGCCATGGATTTTAAAGTCGAAGACCGAGAGGACGGCCTCACCGTAATCATGCTGGAAGGTAGTCTGGATTTTCTGACCGCCAACGATATAGATCTTGAATTCAACGCGGTTGCGGCAAGCCGCGACAAAATACTCGTCGATCTCGAGAAAGTTTCGTTCATGGCCTCGCTCGGCGTGCGGACGTTGATCAAGGCAGCACGTACGGTCGGCCGAAGAGATGGCAAAATCGTTGCGTCCAACGCCAGTGCCGAAGTGATGGAAGTTCTTGAGTACACTGGTGCTGATAAACTTATTACCATTCATCCGGATAACGACACCGCGTTTGCCGATCTGAAGGCAAGCTGACCGCGCCGGTTGAAGCCGAACGCGCTGCCCGAAATGGCTGAAACCTGGACCTTGGAATTGACGAATGAGAAGGGGGGCGGGCAACGTTTCCCGGCCTGGATCGATTGTTTGGTGCGGGACGCCGAATTATCGGAAAAAACCGCGTTTGATCTCAAACTGTTTTTTGATGAAGCGTTGGGTAATGTCTTTGAGTATGGCTTTGCGGACGGTGAAAAGCACCGGGTCGAAGTTCGCGTAGTACGTGACGGAGCGGAAATATTGGCCGAAGTGCTCGATGACGGCGTTTCCTTTGACCCGACCAAACAACCGTCTCGCGAACGGCCGGAATCGGCAGAAGAGGTAACGGTCGGTGGTTGGGGGGTGGAATTGATCCGCCACGCGGGACGGGCACTCGAATACGATCGTGTCCAGGGCCGCAACCGCTTACGCTTTAGGCTCAGCACTCAATCGACAGAGTGAAAGGTGAAAGCCAGACAAGTCGTGTCGTCAAATCTATCGAGTCCAGTAGCGTATTCTTCGACTTGCTGCTGAATAAGGCGGACCAGTTCATCAGGTGGCAATTTCGAATAGGAAATTAAAAGTTTGCCTAGTCTGTCTTCACCGAACTGATTGTTGTCGCCGTCGACCGCTTCGGTGACACCGTCGGTATAGAGAAACAAGGTTTGGCCAGGAGTGATAGTCACTTCGGCTTCCTCGTACTCCATCTTTTCCGACATTCCGATTGCCGCTCCGGTTGGCGGTAACATGTGCGGCGTCTCGGTGCCATCGAGTACGAACCCAGCATTGTGACCCGCATTGCAATACCGGAACCGTCCAGTTTTTAGATCAGCCACACCGTAGAATAACGTCACGAACATCATCTCTTCATTTTCTTCGGCGATGGTAGCGTTGACACGCGCGAGACATTCCGCTGGTGGCAGTTCCAGTAAGGCGGTTGTTTTCACTACTGTTCGCGAGGCGGCCATGAACAGTGCTGCCGGAACGCCCGTGCCCGATACGTCGCCAATGACGATGCCAAGCCGGTCCTCTCCGATCGCGAAATAATCGTAGAAATCGCCGCCCACATGTTTCGCCGCAATCATTTCAGCGTGTATGTCGTAACGCTCCGGATGGGGTAGCGACGCAAAAGCCGACGGCAGAAATGCCTCTTGAATGCCCTGCGCCATCTGCATTTCTTGGCGAAGCCGCATTTTTGCGGTGATCTCGTTTGCCATTCCTTCAAAGACGTATGCGAAATGTTTGAAGCGCCCGGCCTCGGATTTCAGGGATTCGAGCAGCTCGGGTTTGAACTCGTCCTTTTGCAGGGCCTCCGCCGCATGGGTCAGGCTTGCCAGTGGCCGATTAATTTCCTGAAGCCGGTTGCCGAGTTCGGAAATTATGCCCAGCGCCGCGTCGGGGTGTTCTTCGACAAAATCGCGAATGACCGCGCGTTCCAACCGAGCGGACGTTATTTCGTCGGTTGCTCGAACGGTCGCGCTACGTACGGAATTCGAAAATACGGACATTTCGCCGACAATTCCGCCTGCTTCTACAACGGCGATTTCGGCGGTACCGGATGGTAGCTCTAATTCAACCGAGACTGTGCCTTCCAGTATCAAAAAAGCGAAATCGCCCTCTTCGCCTTGCTGAATGAGGATCGCATCGGGGGGGAATGTCTCGACTTTGGCACTCTCGACCAGTCCGCGGATCACCTGTTCGCCTAAAGCGGAAAAGACCGGATTTTCTTGTAGGCGTTCGAAAACTACCTGATCCAAATCATCGTTCGAGCGCGTGGGCATAGCACGTAAATTATATATCGAACGGTTGCGGACGTTTTAGGTCTATTTTGGAGACCAATCGGCATTGATCAGCGCCAGCGGTGCCTCGCCCTTGGCAACGCGTTGAATGTTACTAAAGGCGAATTCAATCCTTCGATAAAATGTGTCGATAGTGGTTCCTGCCATGTGCGGGGTTACCACGACGTTGTCACGGCCAAAGAGCGGGTTGTCGTTCGGGGTGGGTTCCTCTTCAAAGACGTCGATGCCTGCCCCTGCAATCTGGCCACCATCGAGGGCCGCTATTAAATCCGCTTCGACGGTCACCGGGCCACGGGCTGTACTTACGAATATTGCCGACTCTTTCATCTTCGCAAATGCGTCTTTGTTGAGCATACCCCGCGTGGCATCGTTGAGGGGTGTATGGACGGTGATTACATCGGACGTTGAAAGCAAATCGTCGAAACCCATTTGCTTGGCGTCGTACT
>DLVK01000034.1:2628-4245 GCA_003444235.1 Rhodospirillaceae bacterium | reverse complement strand
ACGCCCCAGCTCACCATAGAAGATGCAGCGGAAATTTCGTAAGAGACCGAATTAGGCCTGAATGCCTATTGCTTAAGATTGGTGGCGGTGCGGATCATTTCCTCGGCCACCGTATAGGCTCTTACGTTAGAACTATAGGATTGCTGATTCTGGATCATCCGCGCGAAGTCGAGATCGATGGCGGTGGTCGAGTTTTCCAGAGAGTTGGGGACGAAGGCGCCTTGCCCGGTTTGGTCAGCTTCGAAAAGTTCCACCTCGCCGGAATTGGAGTTTGCCACATAATGCGTATTGGCTCGTAACGACATCAGATTTGGGCTGATGACGTTGGCCAGAGGCAATTTAAATATTCCCGACGCTTCACCATTGCTGAAAACACCCTCGACGACTCCGTCTTCGGTGAAGCGAATACTGCTGAGGTCGCCACCGACGCTGCCATCACGCGTCGTGTTGATAATTGTCGATACGCCGGCGAATTGGGTCACGCCACTCAGATCGATTGTAAACGAATTGGTTGAGGTACCAGATCCCGTCGTAAACACGACACCCGCCGGACTGAGTGTGACCGGAGGGGTCATGACACCTGAAGCATCGAATGTCAGCGCGGTAGTTGGAAATACACCGGTGGTCAAACTGCTATTGGTGATTTCAAGGTCCACGGTCCACGCATTAATTCCGGTTTTTGTGAATGTGAGCGTAGCGTCCTGTTCGGTACCAATTCCGTCGAAGATCCCGACGCCGGTGGTGAAAACGGTTCCCACGGCGGCGTCTGCCTGAAGATTTGCAGTGAGATTGGCAGCGGTTGTTGCTTGGGGCTGTAAGACGAGCGTGTTCGGGTCGAACCTTACCGGTTGCAGGGTGCTGACAGTGGTCCCTGTACTGAATCCGCCCGCTCCGTCAGAGGGCCACCCATATACGAAATTGCCACCGGCATCGGACAAAATTACTTCTTCGGTACCGCCCGTACTGTTTACGGTCAGATCGAACTGACCACCACGGGTGAGCTGAAATTCGCCGTCACTCGCTGTCAGGTCGGTGTTGGTGACGAAAAAGCCTTTGCCGGTGATGGCAAGATCGAGTGTCCGGCCAGTTCCGGTTACGATTCCCTGGCGGTCTATGAAGTGCTGAACGACCGGTTTGACGCCAGCGTAGGAGGCTGTGGCGCCCGCATCTGTTTCGATGATCTGTTCGCGAAAGCGCGTCTCGGCTGCCTTGTAGCCGGGCGTTGCCGAATTTGAAATATTGTCGCCGATGACATTGAAGGCGAGGCTGTTCGCGCGCAGCGCGGACGTCGGCTGGGTGAAAATGCTAAAGGTGGTCATCGCGGACCCCAATGTTCACGCAACCGAAAGTTCTTTTCGGGCATTTTGGTTGATTTTTCTGGACAATAGGTTGCAAACCCAATGCCAGTGCGGCCGCGCGCGAAATTTTAAATCCCGTTCGATTCCAGCGGGTTAAGAATCGCCCCAGCTGTTGTCGGCAGTATTTGCCGGCAGAAATTTCCCATCCTCGGCAGTTTCTGCCGCCAGGAACCGAAACAGCGAAATCGCCCCTTGACCTTGGATCATGCTTAAGACTATCTAGCCACTCCTCGATGACCCCATCGTCTAGAGGCCTAGG
>DLVK01000034.1:0-2303 GCA_003444235.1 Rhodospirillaceae bacterium | reverse complement strand
ACACCGGCCTTTCACGCCGGCAACGCGGGTTCAAATCCCGCTGGGGTCACCAATTTTCCCGCGGCACTCCGGTGGTCTTGAAACGCTCTTAAAAATTTAAGGGACGTTTCTCATTGATTGCGACCACCAGGAGTACCTGCGGTGTTATGGGTCAGACGGTTGACGTGAGATGCGAGACGTTTTTCACGACCGTGTAGCCGTCCAGACCTTCGGTTCCGCCTTCACGGCCATAGCCACTTTCCTTAACGCCCCCGAAGGGAGTCTCAGCAACCGACGCGACGAGGTGATTGAGCGACAGATTTCCCGATTCAACGCGATGCGCGAGTTGTTCGGCAACGTCCGCTGAATTGGTAAAGGCGTAGGACGCGAGACCGTAGGGCAATCTATTGGCGACATCTATCGCATCGTCCATCGAGCCTACCTTGTTGACGATGGCCAACGGACCGAACGGCTCTTCATTCGACACACGGGCATCATCGGGGACATTGGCAAGCACCGTCATTTCGTGGAAATAGCCTTGATTGCCGATTTGATGTCCTCCGGCGGCGAGTTCCGCGCCTTTGTCGGTCGCGTCGGCGACGAACTCCTGCATGGCGGTAAGCCGGCGGTCGTTCGCGACCGGTCCCATATCGATATCGGACCCGAAGCCATCGCCGATTTTCAGCGAGTTTGCCTTTTCGACGAAGGATTCCAGGAAGCTGTCGTATATGCCGTCATGAACGAGGAATCTCGTTGGCGACACACAGACCTGACCGGCGTTGCGGGATTTCCCCATAACGCAGGTTTTGGCGACCTCAACCGGATCTACCGCTTCGTCAACGAGCACCGGTGCGTGTCCGCCCAATTCCATAATCGTTGGCTTCATCTGTTTTGCTGCCAGCCCGGCGAGGTGTTTCCCGACGGGAATCGATCCGGTGAAGGTGATTAGTCGGGTAACGTCGGAGGCGATCAGATATTCGGAAATCTCCGAGGGCACGCCGAACACCAGATTGACAACGCCCGGTGGAACGCCGGCATCGTGATAGGCGCGTACGAGCTCGAAGGCGCCCGCAGGCGTTTCTTCACTCGCCTTTAGGATTATCGAGCAACCGGCCGCGAGCGCGCCTGCGACCTTCCGCCCTGGCGAGTTCATCGGGAAGTTCCAAGGCGAGAGCGCTGCGACAGGGCCGATGGGCTTGCGCAAAACCGTGTGCGTAAGCGGCATTTGCGATGGGATTACCCGGCCATAGGTTCTACGACCCTCGGACGCGTCCCATTCGATGATTTCGCAGGCCCGCATAATTTCGACTTTAGACTGCGCGACCGGTTTGCCCTGTTCGAGGGTAATGGCTTGCGCGATTTCATCGGCACGCTCGCGCAAAAGCGCGGCGGTGTCGCGCATGATGGTTTCGCGTTTTGCCGGGCTCATTTCCGACCAGATTTTAAAACCCTGAGCGGCGGCTTCGAGAGCGGAAGCCAAATCCGCTTCGGTGGCGAACGGCACGTCGGCAATCGATTCGCCGGTCGATGGGTTTATGACCGGGGCGCCATCTCGCGAGAGATATTCGCCGTTAATTATGAGCTGAAGGTCTGGGTAAAAGTGCTGAGATTTCTCAGTGTCCTTGTGAGCAGTGTTCATGCCTGATCTCCAATTCGTCTGGCTTAACCAAAAAATACTGCCTCACTAACGCGATAATAGGCAAAAAAGCCTAAAAGCGCATCAGTGCAGCAAAAAATTTGTTTTAACCGATGGACGGCTTCGCCTTTTTGACCTTTCTTCGGAAGGACCAATTCACTCCCGATCCGGAAATGCCGACGATCGTGATCACCGGTATGATTTCCGACGATGTGATCGCCGGCGCGCGGGATCTGGGCGCAAACGAGATCATGCCGAAGCCGTTTACGGTGTCGGCGTTGAAGGAAAAGATTGAGGCGGTTCTTTCATGTTCGCGCCCCTTCATCTCGAAAAACCAATATGTCGGCCCCTGTCGTCGCCGAAATCAGTTCCCGTATCGTGGCCGGGATCGCCGGGAGTTTCTGTTGCAACTGTAAAGCTGCTCGGATTGCATCTCCAAAATTCGCGTACTTTCGGCCTCACCGAAGGCAGCCATTTCGCATTACTGTTTGCAAATTTACCAAACCGCTGTTGGACGCTTCCTAAAGCATCTTCGGCGTGACGTAGCTTTTGAGTAAGCCGTCACCGCTGGCTATGCCAGACCAGTCGTCCGTTGCGAAAGCAATTTGGGCTAACGCGGCTGTAGGGTATTTGGAGGCCATTGCCGTCGATTGGCCGCACTCGTCGGACCCGACCAGATCGTTTGCCA
>DLVK01000436.1:0-7231 GCA_003444235.1 Rhodospirillaceae bacterium | reverse complement strand
TAGCTGGCACTCAGCCCTGTGGCCAAGAAGATTCTCGCGATTTAACAACTAGGCGACAAGGAAAAACACTTCCTGTAAGTCTTGAATCGCTTCATTTTGGTTTACTTTATTGCCAATTGATGGCCCAGGCTCTACGAATCCGGATAGTCTTGGACAAATATGGATTTAATCTGCACGTAATCGCGGAGAGTGTCTTCGCAATTGACGCCCGCGCCAGGCCCACCAGAAATGCCCTGGCCGCCATAGGGATAGCCGTAGGCACCCGTGTTGTGGCAGTTGACCTGGCCGGTGCCATCACGGAACTGCTTGGCAATCCTCTGCCCCAGCTCGAGATCCTGGGTCCACACGCTGGAACCCAAACCGTAGGGCGTGTTGTTGGCGTACTGGACCGCCTCTTCGGCCGAATCGACCGACTGCACATTGACGAACGTGTGGAAGATTTCGTTCGGATTGCAATCGGAGCCGCTGGGCGAGTGCAACAGTGTCGGGCGCAAATAAAATCCGTCATAGCCATCGACCTGGGCTAGGCCGCCCGGCAAAATGGGCTCGGCGCCGTTGGCAATAGTCGACTCAATGCCGTCCAGTATCCGTTGGGGTTGGCGTGAGTTGATGACCGGCCCCAACTGAGTGCCTTGAACAGCCTGGTTGCCGATTTTCAAACTGCTGAAGAACACTTCGGACGCGTCCAGGAAATCATTAAAGATCGACTGCTCCGCGAATACCCGGTGTATGGTGCAGCAGGTCTGCCCGTAGTGCTGGTTGACACGCTTACCGATCATGCGAGCGACCAGTTCGGGGTCGGCGTCGGCGCAGACGATCGCCGAGCCATTGCCCCCCATCTCGCGTTTGACTCGTGTGCCGTGGCGGTCGGCCGCCCGTAGGATTTCCTGCCCCACGCCCGGAGAACCAGTGAAGGCGATATAACGGACGCCCGGATGTTCTGAGATGAATTTACCGGTCAGTTCACCACGGCCAGGCAGCACATTGATCACGCCTGGCGGGAAGCCGGCTTCCGCGGCCAACTGGCCCAGGTACAGGGCACTCAGCGGCGTCTCTTCACTAGGCTTGATGATAATGCTATTGCCTGCCATTAAGGCCGGCATCATGAACCAAGCCGTCAGGACGACCGGATAATTCCAAGGGATTATGCCGGCGACTACCCCCCAGGGCTCCACATAGGTGTAGGCTTGTAAGTGGGAACCGACGTTAGCGACCGCACCATCGCCGAATTGAGTATCCCGCGCGACCCCAACAAAGTACTCGGCGCATTCCCGGACCGAATTCATATCGCCTTCAGCTAGCTCCGACACCTTGCCGCCGTTGAGGATTTCGCAAGCCATAAAGACGCCTATGTCGCGTTCGAATAGCTCGACTAATCTCATGACCAATGTCGCCCGCTCTTCAACCGACGTGTCTTTCCAACCGCCATTATAAGCCCGATAGCCCGCTTCGATCGCCTCATGGACGTCGTCATACCCCATCTCGGAGACGCGTGCCAGCACTTCCTTGGAACCCGGATTAATTACATCAAACACAGCATTCATAGAGCCTGGAATTTCGCTGCCACCGACGATGCCACCCAGGGGACGCCCCCCATTCTCACAGAAGCGGGTGAACAATTCTGGTGCGGTGAAATCGGCGGCGGTAAAGGCTTGGACGGTTTCCGGGGTATTCGCGACGGTGGACACGAGAAATTCCTCCTTGATTGGCTATCACGTAGGTCGGCGGCTAATAGCTTAGCACCGATTCATATACCGAACATTTAAATAAATTAATGAACTTATGGTTCAATTCGCAAACAAATGTTTGGCATACGATACTAATGGATAGCTCCGCGACAATGTATTACATCCTGAGCATATAAATTTCATATAAGAACCAAGCATCAACGAGATTTGTCGGGACCCGTGAAATGATTTTCTGGGCGGATTTTGTGTCGAGTATTTCTTAGCTTTTTCTAAGCAGCAAATGCTCATCAAACACAAACTCCACAGCACGCAGCGAATCATCGCCATCCGCGACTATGGCAATGGCAGCCAAACCATCGACACGGTTTTCCTAAAACACAATTCTTAAAATAAGCGTCCAATGTTGCCGTAAGAAAGGTGCCGAGATGGATTTAGCCAGAGAAAAGCGCAACAAACACTTGAAAAAAGAAAACGCCGAGTTGAAGACGATAATGGTGGAGCCCATGTTGGAAGGTCGACTGCTCAGAGTTCAGAGTCTGTGTGTACCTTGGCTTGATCGCTCTACGTTTCGCGATCAGCCCTTGCCGCCGAAGCCTCGTCAAATCCACCAGCGAATCATCGATCTACACTGGCCATCGCGCCAATCTCGCTGTCAAGGGATTTTCGGGATGCGGGCGCTTGAAAGATATGCGCCAAGTGCATACAGATTCGTCGACACGAAGTGTCGACCGGTCTACTCACGCAGGCTACATATCGCACCCATTTGCTTACGCGAGATTTCACCTTGGATCAGATCGAAAAATTGAGTATTGGCAAGATGTTTGCCATGTTGGATGAAGTCGCGTGGCAATTCTTAGCTAGTAAGATATAACGAAAATTGACCGCTCATCACGCCGTGGATATACCCTTACGAACGATGAGCTATGTGGGTCTCATCAACTCGGCGGTGTGCCTTGACACCTTAAAATACATTGCCCTAAATATTTATTATAAACAGGTTTCAACTATGGGAGGTCTTGAATGAGCAAACAACGTAGTGTCTATCAATTAACCGTGGCCGATATTCAGTATCCATCGCCTAATTTGCGCCGTTTCGTCCTAGAAGGGGACGGGCTACGCGATTTCCCCGATGACTACGAGGGCGGTTATGTGAAGTTGATCCTCCCGCGTCCCGGGTACGAGGAACGGCCCATCGATGTCGAACAATCCATAAAAAGAAGCTACACAGTCCGCGCCTTTGACCGCGAGTTAAGGCACTTAACGCTGGAATTTGCTGAGCACGACGCGGAGGGTCCGGCGACACGGTGGGCGCGCAACGCCGAAGTGGGCACCGAACTCTCGGTTGTGGGCCCCGGCCCGGTCAAAATGCTGGACCCGACAGCCGATTGGTTTCTTCTGGCAGGCGATATGGCAGCACTGCCTGCCATCGCCGTCAACCTCTCTCGGCTGCCGCAGTACGCGTGCGGATACGCGCTGATTGAAATAGTATCTGACCAGGACCGACAATCGTTCGACATTCCCGAATCAATAGCCACACAATGGATCGTCAATCCGAATCCGCAACCGGACAAATCACCGCTTGATGATGCAATTCGCAAGGTAGATTGGCTGCCCGGCCAGGTCAGTGCCTGGGTCGCCTGCGAGTTTAATGCAATGCGGGCCATTCGGGCTTATCTCAAGGACGAACGCGATCTGTCCAAGGATGATATGTATATCAGCAGCTATTGGAAAATCGGATCGACTGACGAGCAGCACAAAAAGGCCAAAAGGATCGCTGCAGAGGCGATAAAATAGCGACAATTACGCGGGTCGGCCAATCTTGCGTGGATATAAAAATTGGAGTGAATTTGAAGGTCTCGATATTTAGTTGTTCGATGCATCCGATGAGCCGGTCCTACGTGATGGCACGGCAGGCAGAGGTAAATTTAAAGGCCCTAGGGGTGTAAGTCGCGTTTTTTGATTTGCGGGAATACGACTTGGATTTCTGCGGCCGACCCGCGGCACGAGATAATCCGCAGGTGGACAAGTTACGGCGGGCCGTTCAAGAGGCGACGGCAGTATTGATGGCCATGCCGATTTACAATTTTTACGTCAACGCAGCGGCGAAGAATCTGATCGAACTGACAGGGGACGCCTGGATCTACAAGCTAGTCGGGTTTATGTGCGCAGCCGGCGGGCAGGCCAGCTTTATGTCGGTGACGAATATCGCCAATTCGCTGATGCTCGATTTCCACTGCATCGTGGTGCCGCGGTTCGTATACGCGACGGGAGACGCATTCGGCAACGACCGCACGGAGGAAATGTACGTGGCGGACCGGGGGATTGTGGAACGCTTGCTGGAATTAACAGATATGACGGCAAATTTAGCGACCGCCATCGCACCAGTAATCGAATCTTTGCCCGAGCGCAAGGGCCGAACATAAAGCCTACGCAATCTCGGACTGCTCCCGGGCACGGCTGGCTAACTCTACGAGCATGGGCCGCAATTCCCTTGCCTGTGTGAGCGGCGCGTCATAGGCGTAGCGGCGGTGGTCGTCGCCTAACGCCATATCAATCCCGTCCGGGTCGAGGCCCGTGACCCGCCAGTTCCCATCCGCGCCACCGCAGAACATGGTCGCATACAGGCGCGTCGCCTCCCCGTGATCCTGGTTCATATGTTCGACCGCACTAGCTTCCATCGCATGCCAACCAGCCCAATCTGCACACTGGGTCTCGAGATCGGAGCATTTGAGTGTGTAGGCGCTGCCGAGGCCGGCGATAAACGACGCGGTCGTTATTTCCAGCCGCCACATCGCGAAATCCTCAAAGTCGATATATGGTTCCGCCTGCGGATGCCGCATCAAATACCGGCGCCGGACGCGCTCGTAGTCCGATCCTTCAACACGGAGCACGATGCCGTTCAGCGCCACCCGGCTATGGGCCAACGGGTCGCCTTTTCCTGGCTGGCCCAAGAGCAGCGCGGCGCGGCCATCCCGGCCCATGCTTTCGCGGCACCCGGAAAGGGACGAGATCGGCATCACGGGCTTGCCGTCGGTGTCTGTAGCCACGCCGACGCGGGCCACTAGCGGCGCATCGCTATGAGCATCGGTAAGGGCCAACGCGCCGTAGCGCGCCGTTCGCAAAATCATCCGCGCGGCCGCACGCGCGACGCTGTCGACCGGACACCCAAGAGATTCTTCCTTTGCCTCCGTCATATCGCTCTCTTATCCGGTTGTGTCGGGGCTTTAGCGAGCCCGCCGCGCCGCGACGAACGACCGTACGCTAAGCACCACGAAGACGGACGAGCACAGCAGTGTCAGGATTTGAGCTAGGACTGCCGCAGGCCGTTCGGCAGTACCTTCAAGGAGGGCAGGCAATTGAGTCGCAGAGCGCAACGTCCCGAGCAAACCTAGCAAGGCGAGTAGAGCGACGCCATGCATGGCGTGCTTTAGGAAACGCTCATCGCGGGCGAGCAGGCCGCAGATTGCGGCGGGAACGCCAAGGAAAGTGGGTATCAAGGCAGTGATGCTAACCTGTCCGGTTGCGAAATAACCGGTCAGGCCGACGACTGTTAGGATCGCACCGTAGCCGATAGTGACAGAGGGCATGCTGGAAGTCATCTCTGATTCCTATATGGATAAAAGTTGTCTGCCGGACGCCGGGTCATTCAGTTGTATGTGCGCCGCTGCCGGACCGCTTCGCGCGCTGCCTGCCGAATTTTGATGTTTTTCAGATCGTCCTTGGGCGTGGCGTCAATTAATCGTTTGGTGTAGTCCTCTCGTGGGTCGGTGTAAATATTCTCAGACGGCCCGAACTCGACGATTTTGCCCTCATTCATGACGGCCATCATATCGGCCATGAACTTTACGACGCTAAGATCGTGGCTAATGAAGACATAAGTTAGGCCGCGCCGCTCCTGCAGGTCCTTAAGCAGGTTTAGGACCTGCGCTTGGATAGAAACGTCCAGCGCTGAAACCGACTCGTCACAGATAATGAATTCCGGTTCGACCGTCAACGCGCGGGCGATGCAGATCCGCTGCCGCTGGCCGCCTGAAAACTCGTGCGGATAACGCGGTAGATGGGCCGCTTCCATTCCGACTTCCTCCAGAAGCGCTACAGCCCGTTCGCGCCGGTCCGCCGTGTTGGCGCCTATACCTTGGACCTTCATCGGTTCGACCAGCGTCGATTGCACCGTCATCCGCGGGTTCATTGAACCGTAGGGATCTTGGAACACGAGTTGCATGCGTTTGCGTATTCGGCGCATTTGCGCCGAGCCCAGAGAACCGATGTCTGTTCCGTCGTAGCGCACACATCCGCCGGTGGGCTCAATCAAGCGCAAAATCGCCCGTCCGCACGTCGTCTTGCCACAACCCGACTCGCCGACTAGGCCCAAGGTCTGTCCGCGGTAGACACGAAAACTGATTCCGTCCACGGCTTTGACTTGGCCGACGGTGCGTGAAAGTAGACCTTTGCGAATTGGGAAGTGAACCCGCAAATCTTCGACATCAAGCAACGGGGGCTCATCGACGCTAATGATCTGAGTATCCGCCGTATCTATCCCGGGATCGAGGGTGTATCCCAGCGCCTCCAACTCATGCTGAGGGTGCAGCAGCCGCCCGCGCCCCGCGGTATTGAAGTACGTGATCCTTTCCGCGTCTAATGTCTTTTCCACCACCTGGATATCGCCGTCTATATCGGTTTCAATTTTCATGTAATCTTCAACCGTCGGCAAGCGCTTGAATTTGCTTTCCAACCGGGGCCGACATGACAGCAGGCCGCGCGTATACGGGTGCTGGCCCGAGTTGAAGATATCGGCAACGGGCCCGTACTCGACCACTTTTCCTCTCAACATCACCGCGACATCGTCGGCGATTTCGGCGACCACGCCGAGGTCGTGGGTAATAAACAGAATCGATAAACCTCGGCGGTCCCGCAGTTCGCGAAGGGTGTCGAGAATCTGGGCCTGCATTGTAACATCAAGGGCGGTCGTTGGCTCGTCTGCGATTAATAGCTTTGGACTGCAGGACAGCGCCATCGCAATCATAACGCGTTGTATCTGTCCGCCCGACATTTCGTGGGGATACGAGTCTACGCGCTGGTCAGGCTCAAGGATGCCGACCTCGTCAAATAGCTCGATGGTGCGTTGTCGCGCTTCGATTTTAGATATGCCCTGGTGCATGATCAAGGCTTCCATGACCTGGAACCCTACCGTGAGTACTGGGTTGAGCGAGGTCATGGGCTCCTGAAAAATTATACTGATCTCCGCGCCACGAATCTGACGCATCTCAGGCTCCGGAAGCCGCACGAGGTCCCGGCCCAAAAACCATATGGACCCCGACTCAATTTGGGCCGCCTGCGACAGCAGTTGCATCACGGACAGGGATGTTACGGATTTACCCGATCCCGACTCACCGACGACCGCGAGGGTCTTGCCCTCTTCGATGTCGATAGAAAGGCCCTCAACTGCCTTAATGATTCCCTTATCTGTACGGAAATAAGTGTGAAGATTTTCGATTTTTAGCAGTGGTTGCGCCATGAGAAACATTCTTGTTCGGGTATGAAAT